>QMPS01000193.1 GCA_003648675.1 Aquificota bacterium | reverse complement strand
TTTTTAGGGAGAAGGTGCCGTTTGCGGAGAGGCGCTTTTTCAGAGTGCTCCATTGGATTCCCCTGCCGGAGAAAGCGACGTGACTGTCCAGGGTGCCAGTAACCACGCCCGTCCCTTTGGGAGCGAAGGTCGCCAAAAGGGAGGCCATATCTATCCCTTTAAGGGTGGCTTCTCCCTGGCAAGAGGGAAGGGGTGTGTTGAGGTCTATTCTTACACTTTTCTCCAGCTCTCCCTGGGCCACTTTAGCTTTGGCCTGCTGAAGGATGAAGATGCCGCCCTTCAACTGATAGGTACCCTGGATAGCCCGGGCCTTCAGTCCCTTGTAGAGGGCCTCGTTCACTTTTATTTCTCCCTTTGCCTCTAGCTTGGGGGGAGGGGTGGCCTTTTTCTTGCCACTTTTTCTCCCCTTGGACTCCCTTTTGGGCAGCTTTTTGGGGAGGTTCATGAGCCCGTCCAGATGAAGGAGGGGGCTGGAGATGTTGAGGATCACCGAGGGTTGTTCCATGTAGTTCATCACCTGGCCTGAGAAGGTGATGGTGTCTCCTTCCGTCTCCACAGTGGCTTTATAGGTCAGCTTTTTGGGGGTGAAGGAGGCCTTGCCCTTTACCAGGCTCCTCACCTGGCCGTAGAGGAGGTGGCCTGTGAAGTCCGTGTCTCCGCTGAGACTCGGTGCTCCACTAGACTCCATGGCCAGAGAGAGGGAGGCGTTGGCCGTGAGGTCGGTGTCGGGCAGCTCTTTCAGGTCGTCCTGAACCACCACATGGGCCCTGCGCACCTGGATCTTCTCTATGGTGAGGGCCAGGGGCAGGCTCCTCTTCTCCCCGCCTTTGGAGGGGGCCGTCTCTTTCTTCATGTTTTTCATGGGACCCAGGCTCTCAAAGTTGAAGTGGCCTGCAGCGTCTCGATGGATGCGTACATAGGGCTCTATCAGTTGGGTTTTGGTGATGACGAACTCTTTCTTTAGCAGGGGTAGGAGTTTGTATTTGAGGGCGAACTCTTTTATCCTCAGGAAGTCCCTTTCTCCGTCGGCCTCCTTCACCACTAGGTCCTTTATGATCACCCCTTTAAAGATGCTCACTTTGGCTTGGCCCAGAGAGACCTTGCGCAGTAGGGTTTTCTCTGCAGGGGGGATCACCATGGCTTGAATCCTCTCCTGGGTGAGATAGGAGCGAACAGCGATGTTTAGCCCCACCACTAGTGCCGCGAGGATGGCAACTAGTGCGATAGAGGTCTTTAGTAGCTTACTCATCTCTCCTCCTTTTGCTGTCTTCTAAAGACTATCCCAGTTGTCTTTGGCCCGAGACAGATCAGGGTTTCATCAGCCCTCGGGCCCCTCTTTCGCCATCACTCCCACCACTTCTATGTGGCCTGTGTGGGGGAACATGTCCAGGGGCTGGAGAAAGGTGAGACGGTAGCCCTTTTCCTTCCATTGGGCCATGTCTCGGGCCATGGTGGCGGGGTTGCATGAGACGTAGAGGATGGCCTGGGGAGATAGATCACCTATGGCTTGACGCACTGGGGGAGTGCAGCCTGTGCGGGGAGGGTCCAGGATGACCAAGGAAAAGGAGCGGTCTTTCAGCTTTTCCAGGGCCTTTTCGCAGGATGCCTCCATCACTTCTGCTTCAGGAGGGAGGTTTTCCTTTAGGAGCCGGGCCGAGGGGATGTGGCCTTCCACCGCCGTCACTCTGGCCCCCTCCTTGACCAAGGGTACAGTGAAGGTGCCCGCTCCGGCGTAAAGCTCCAGTACCGGTCCTTCCAGCCATGGCTTGGCCTGTTCCAGGACCACGGCTGCCAGTTTATCCCGCAGGAACCGGTTGTTCTGAAAGAAGGTGTCATGGCCCACCAGGATCCCGTGCCCCAGGATCTTCTCTTCCATAGTCTTAGGGCCTAGATGACTCACCTTGCCCTTCCAGAGGACTCGAAGGCCGACTCGGCTTTCTGTCTCTTTTTTGAGGGCGTGGAAAAGGTCATGGATGGCTCCAAGCCGCTCTCTGCTCTTCATGGACACCAGGAGAGTTTCTTCGTCTCCGCGGGAGAAAAGGTCTATTTCCCCTACTCTTCTGAGATCCTTGAGTCGGTGGTAAAGAACCAAGAGGGCTTTGTTCATGTTGGAGGTCATAACGGGGCAGTGGCCCAGAGCCACCACTTGGTGGCTCTTTTCCTGGTAGAAGCCTATCTGTCCCTTGGCCACCCGGAGCTTGGCCCTGGTGCGGTACTCCATGTGGGGGTCCGAGGGGACGATGGGTTGCAGTGCGTCCTTTTCTAGGAACTTGCGGAGCTCCCTCTTTACCAAGAGCTCTTTAGCTTCCAGCTGGAGGCTGTAGTCCATGTGGAGCCACTGGCATCCCCCGCAACGCCCGAAGACGGGGCAGGGGGGGGAGACCCGATGGGGTGATGGTTCCTCTATCTTCAGGATGCGCCCGAAGGCATAGTCCCTGTGGTCCTCGGTGATCTCAACCTCTAGGACGTCTCCAGGCACCCCATAGGGTACGAAAACCACTTTCCCTTCCCAGCGGCCAAGCCCGTAGCCTCCTAGGGCCAGGGACTCTATCTCTATACGCATAGGCCTTTCTCCTCGCAACAGACGTGCTAAGCGAGGAAAATATCACTTTGTCTTGGATAGTGGAAGGATGGGCTTAGGGAGACTTTGTGTAGAGTTCCTCTTGACAATCAAATAGAACTACAGAATAAAACACGTATAAATCTGGTGAGTATTAGTGAGAAAAAGAGGTAGTATATGGGAGGGAGGTGTGCGATGATGGAGGAAATCCAAACGGCTTATGGGATTTTGAAACTGATGCCTGAGGTGATTCAGGTGGGCAAGGACATCTGGAGGAAATTGGCTCCTCCCAAGGAGGCGGAATCTCCTGACCGAAAAGACGGAGTGGTGGGCAATACCTTCTACTCTGAGAACTTTAAGTTTGCAATCTCTATACCCAGCGACCAGTGGGAGTTCTGGAGGCCGAGCACCTTTTTCCTGGCAAGCATGGGGCCGGCTTTTATGTTTCCTACAAGGGCCATACCGATAGTCATACTATCGAAGCAGATAATTAAGCTGTTCCGCCCCAACGTCAACGTCACTACGGAATATGTGGGGGAGTTTACTAATATTGAGGAGATGATCCAGGTGAGTAGAGTGTTACAGGAGAGATTGGGTATGGAGATAGATGAGGAGGGCCTGTACATCGATAGTGAGAAGCAGAGTGGAGTTATAGTGTCTATGCAACCTTATTTGGATGAAACCATGTACCAGGTGCAGCATTGCTATCTAAGGGATGGGATCTTCTACGCAGTAACGGCGAGCTACGTGCCAATGTCGAGTTACTCCAAAGGGCTTTTCGGTGGCCTGCAGGAGATTGTTAGCTCATTTAAACTTTTAAAGACAGAGGGGGAGTAAGAGGGCTCTGGCTGCTCATACTCGACTTTGACACC
>QMPS01000192.1 GCA_003648675.1 Aquificota bacterium | reverse complement strand
GTGAGAGACGCCATATTGGCTGGAGAGAAAGAGTTGAGGTCGACCACCCATATAGTTCGGGAGGAGGTGGACCACGGCGAGATCCTGGTGGTCTCGGAGCCTGTGGAGGTCAGGCTGGAGCACAGCTTGGAGGAGTTGCTGAGGGACAGAGAGCTACTGGAATCCGTGGTTTCAAGCCACCAGCAGAGGCTCAAGGAAAAGGGGGACTGGGTCATATACCCCTCAACCATACAGCTCATATCCCAGGGTAGAGTCGCACTGCTCGACGGAGTGGCCTACCTGGATGGGGAGCCCCTCCCCGAGGGGCTGGTGCTAGGGGGTTAATCTCGGAGAATTGGGCAGGTCAAGCAGTGGGGCCCCCCGCCCCCCACAGCTAGCTGGCTGCCTGGTATTGGGATAACCTCGAATCCCCGTTCCTCGAGCAGAGGGATAATCCTCTCATTCCACTCATAGCTAACGCACTTTCCATCCCCCAGGCCCACAATGTTGGTTCCAAACATCCGGACCTCAGTATCGGTGCAGCGGAGCAGCTCCACGCCTCTCTCCTTCAAGAAGTCCCCCAGCCACCTCAGTTCAACACCATCCTCGGAGTAGACGTAGGAGGGGTACCTCTCCAGGGCTGTGGGGTTGTACAGGGCTAGGTGGGGTGCCAACACCATGAGGGCGCCATCCAGGTGCACCCTCCAGCTAGGTAAAGGCTGGGCGACCAAGGTTTTGATGCAACGCCCCAGCAAGGCATCCCTCAGCTGGTTCACACCCGCCTCATTGGTCCTAGTCCCATAACCCATCAGCAGGGTTTCCTCGTCCAACCATACGAAGTCACCCCCCTCAACGGTGGCCGGAGGCTCAACCCTCAAAGCTACGGGGATGCCGAGCCGTTGAATCGCTTTTTCCACTAATGTGGGCTCCACGAATCTGGCGGCATACCTCATCCTCATTATGCAGGCCCCTATCTTGGTGATCATGGCGGTGTCTCGAGTGTAGACCAGGTTGGGGAGCTTGCTGGCGATGCCCCTCAACTCCCTGTCTAGAACCTGGCCAAGTAGAACCACTTCCACGCCCTCGTCTCTTAGAGCCTGGGTGAAGGCATCGTGTTCAGCCTGGAACTCCCTCCAATACACAGGATCGCGGAAAAGGTAGTCCTCCTTGTTACCCGCTGTGACTACTTTCATACCCTCATCGGGCCTATGCATCAAGACTTTTCTGAGTCGGCCATACTCGGTTTGCGCTCCGAACTCCATGGTGAAATCAAAGAGGGTTCGAGGCTTAAATGTGTCCCCGCTTAACCTCTCCATGTAAGAGGCCGGCAAAGCTCTAAGCTAGAACCTGTTTCCGCTGACCCCCGATGCTCCCCCCCCAACGATTGGAGCCTCGCTTCAAAAAAAGAGGTTAGGGTTTTCTATAGGATATAGATCTGTGTGGCAGGTTAGCCAATATCCTGATGTTGTCTAAGGTTAGCTCTGACTCGTTCTCCATCCAATACTTCTGGTGTTTCTCGCAATACCTGGTCTCGACTTTAGGGTCTGCCTTTATCATGATATGCATCCTGACGGCGCCTGGACCCAGTCTGGTAGTGTAGTCGCAACCCGGGACAGGGCACCTAAACCTATCGATAACACTCCCGTCCTCAGCCAAAATACAATACTTCCTGAGTTGTTCAGGAATCTCTAGCCCCATGTTCCCCCCAAATATGGATTGTCAAAGGCCCAATATATCGGTTACCCTGGAAAACCAATAAAACTCTCGAAGCCTACCGTCGCTGCCTCAGCTTCCAGGCCTCAGTCCACTTAAACCGCCTGGGGTCCCGCCTAAAGTCGATGGCACTCTTTTTACACTTGCTGCTACAAAATCGGAGAACCCGCCCGTCCCGCCTGACGAAGCTGGACCCAGTCCCAGGAGGTATAGGGGAACCGCAGAAGCTACATTTAAAGACTTGTGGCATCTTCACATCACTTACCTGATCTTCCTGGCCTCCCGCTCGGTCTCCCGTAACATCAAGATGTCACCGACGCGAACTGGCCCCTTAACATTTCTCGTTATTATCCGGCCCTTGTCGCTGCCTTCCTCAATCCTCACCCTCACTTGGATGACTTCTCCAGTCAAACCCGTCCTCTCCAGAATCTGGATGACGGTGGCAGGGGTCAGCAGCTCGGAGTCCTGGCTCATCTCACTTCACTATCTCGTTTAGCTTAGAGATGATCTCGGTAACCAAGTTCTCGGCGTCTCCGGTCTCCTCGATGGCCGCGGCCGAGGAACCCACCGAAATCCCAATAGCCCCTCCGATCTCCATCTTGGAGGGCACATAGACATAGGGAGCCTTCCTCTCCTCGCACAGTAGAGGCAGGTGGGCCACAATCTCTGGGGGCTGCACATCCTCAGCGATTAGAACCAGCTTGGCTCTCCCTCTTTCAATGGACTTGGTGGTCTCATTGGTGCCCTTGCGAATCCTACCTGTTTCAGAGGCGATCTTCAAGGCCTCCAGTGCCGCCTCGACCACCTCTTTAGGCACCTCGAACCGCACATAGAAGGGCTTCGAAGGATCTACATCAGCAGACATTTCATTTCCCTCTTGAATGTAATAGCTTAACCAATATGTTCTCTATTAAACATATCGTTATGGCCTGATTGCTCATGTGTGGGCGAAGTAGGCCGTAAACGGATTGAGGGCGTCCAGCCTACAGTATCCAAATCTCTCGAACTGAAAGACATCGTTAACCCTGAGCTTGGCGGCAGCCTCCTCAACCAAGCCCGTTTTTTCGCTGGCATCAGGCATAACCACTTTACCTGGAATGCAATGCTCTGGGGGAACCCAGTTGATGAAGGCTGCCCCTCCCTTCCGGGCAGCCTCCATCTCATGGGAGTGGAAGACGGCCAACCCCTCCATTGGAGATTCGACCTCCACATTTACCAACCCCATTAGTCTAACCATCTCCCCCTCATGGAACCTCTCCAAATCTTTTCTAGAAACGTAGACCTCCAACTGCCCCTTCACAGGTTTAAGTTTGTAGGACCTGATCCCCCTATCGGGATAGTCTGGGTGTAGGGGTAGGTGAGACTTCAAGGGTCCCTCAATGTCTTTGATGACAAGTTTAACTGGTTCCGAGACAAAACTATAGCGGTTGCTTAAAGGCTCTATTATACGTCTGTTCTCGGCTGCGAAGAAGTCCCAACTGATTGAGACGTTGACGGGCTTGGGTCCAACGTGGATCATGAGGTTTCTGATGGCTTGGGGTTGGATCCCTCTCCTGCGCAGTGCCCTGAGCGTTCCCAGTCGGGGGTCGTCCCATCCATTGTAGATTCCTTTCTCGATGCCCTCTCTCATCTTGGACTTGCTGAGCACGCCCACCTCCAAGCCAAGACGGCCCACGTTAATTACCTCGGGGGACTTCCAGCCAAAGTGTTTGTGGAGCCATCGCTGCCGAACAGTGTTTACGT
>QMPS01000191.1 GCA_003648675.1 Aquificota bacterium | reverse complement strand
CTATAAGGGTCTCCACGTCCTTGGCAGCTACCATCATAAGGTCAGCCAGCTCATCAATGACCACCACTATGGAAGGCAGGGGGTCTTCGGCCATCCGGTTGTACCCCTCAATATTCCTCACTCCCCACTGAGTTAAGAGGGCGTAACGCCTCTCCATCTCGGTGACAGCCCACCCCAGAGCTGAAGCCGCCTTTCTGGGGTCGGTAATGACAGGGGTGATGAGGTGTGGCACTCCATTATACACGGAGAACTCCAGCATCTTGGGATCCACCATAATAAACTTCACCTTCTGGGGTGTAGCCTTATAAAGGATGGAGCAGATGATGGTATTGAGGCCCATGCTCTTGCCCGAGCCTGTAGCTCCAGCTACCAAGAGGTGAGGCATCCTCTTTAGGTCAGCCACGAAAGGCTTTCCAAAGATGTCCTTTCCCAGGGCCATAGTCAGGGGAGAAGAGGATCTTTTAAACCTGTCAGACCCTATGATCTCCCGGAAATAGACAGGCTCCCTGTGGTCATTGGGTATCTCTATGCCCACCACATCCTTGCCAGGGATGGGAGCGACAATTCTAACCCCCAGGGCCTTCATAGCCATGGCAATATCATCAGACAGGTTGGCTATCCTGCTCACCTTCACCCCGGGCGAGGGCTGAAACTCGAACATGGTGACTACAGGGCCGTAATGGATGCTCACCACCTTGCCTGCAACACCGTAATTGCTCAGTTTCTCCTCTAAAAGGGCAGCCCTTTCTTCCAGAATAGCCCTGTCTGCCTTTTCCCTTGTGGGAGGCGGATAATCAAGCAGATCCAGGGGAGGAAGCCTATACTTACCCACTCTCCCCCCTCCCCGGTGCTCCTTCTTAGACGGGGGAGGCGCCTCCCGAATCTTAATTTCAGGGCTCCGAGGCCAGGAAGGGGAGGATGATGAAGGTAAATCCCGATGTTCTACACCAGTCTCAGTGGCTGCCAAGTCCGTTTCTACGCCATTTCCCACCTTTTTGGAAAGAACCACCTCCAAAGTGGGGAGTTCCTTTCGTTTGGAGCGGGGATGGGAGACAGTTTCCCCATTCTCTTCTCTGGGCTGGAAAGTCACTGGCGCTTCAACAGTTTCCTCCACCTCTTCTCCACGCTCCAGGTCCACCTCCTCAGACCTGCCCCAGAGGAGACTCCAAGTACGAACAGCACCCCTCGCCACTTTTATGATCAACCTGTCCCCTCTAAGGACAAACAAAAGCCCCAAGGTGAAAGCAGCCACCAGGGCCCATAGGCCATAAAGGCCCATATAATCCTTCATTTTAGTCCCCAACCACACTCCAATCCTTCCAGAAACCTTTGGATGGCCCAAAAGATACGACCAAAGGTCCACAATAAAACCGGACAGGCCCAAAGAAGCCCAGATGGGGATTATCCAAGGACCGAGTCTAAGAAAGAAAGAACCCCCGAGAACCAGAAGAAAAGCGAAGAAAGGATAAACCCCCCAACCACCCCAGTGAAGCAAATAAGAGGAGACACTAGAAACCGCCTTGGCAGGAAAGGAAGGAGAGCCCTTTAGCCACGGGCTGAGAAGGAGGGAGAAAAGACCTATCCCTCCCACCAGTAGGATTAAGGCTTGTAAGATTTTTAATGAAGGGAACCTTTTTCTCATGAGGGATACAAAAGCACAGGAGTGACCCCACGATGGAGCCACTCCTGCGCAAAATGCCTCTTCATTTTATAGCTTCTTGAAGCGGTCCTGAAGCTTCTTCATCACCTGAGGCATGGTGGTGTACTCCATCTCTTCCAAACTTAGCCTGTGGGGCTCAAAGGGTCCATGCCTCCTCATGTACTCCGTAACCTCCAAGGCCTTCTGACGGGCATAGTCGAAGCTGGGATCATCGAACATATCCACGGGACCCACTAGCATCCCCTCGTTGAGTTGGAATCCGGCGGCTATCACCCTAGGAGGACCATCAAAGCGGCTGGGAGTGGCGTATTTAAAAGAGACAGGCATAAAGGGTCCATGGTGAGACCCCCTCATCCATCCCTCCACCAGATGGGGGAAGGAGAAGGGCTCCAAAACCTCTCCTACAGCTGGGAAACCGCTCTGGGCCCTGACGATGAGCACAGGATCGTCCTTGCCCACGTACCGCCCTGCCATAAGATTGAGGCGCTGAACAGACGCCTTGGCGGCTACTTCATTGTCCCTTTTTCTATAGACGCCTCGAACCATATACCTGGCGGGGGCGCCCAGAAAGACCAGAAGATCGTACATCTCCTCGGGACAGCTCATCTCGATCTTCACATTCTCTATCACATCCAGAACGTCGAAGACGAAGCCGTCATGCATGCTGGGGTCTATGACCAGACCTGCCGTGCAGAAAGGATCGGCAAAGATACGGAATAAGGGTAGATTCCAAGCACCGGGAGAAGTTTTATCAGCCATAAAGATGATCACAGGTTCGCTTTTTCTCTCCTCGATTTCCATCTCGGCCACGCCGGGACCCATGCCCTTGACATTGCCGCTGAAGGCGTCGGCCAGGAGGTCCTGGCCTGCTCCGTAGAGCTTGAGCTTCTTGGCCAGTTCGGTGCACCTTATAAAGGTGTCCCAGGCCAGCTTATGAATATCGGGGTCTTCTTCGCCCTTGGTATGGGTCATGATGAGTTCCAGGTCGTCCCCACAGTAAAGAACCTTAAAATCCAAGATCAGGCCGTCGGCCTTGGCCCCGTCCAGACTCTCGCTGGCTACATCCAGCACTTTGGGGTGCATATGACTGTGACCCACGTAGCCCCCAATATCCGCTTTGATAACGCTCAGAGTCACTTTCATCCTTCTCCTCCCTCACCTCTCTTGGTTTGGTTTTCAACCCCTATACCCAGGGCCAGCAGAGCCGCCCCCAACACTCCACCCATACTCTCTAAAGAAGCCAGATGTACCTTTACTTTCTCCCTTTGTAGCGGGAGAGCCCTACGTCTAAATTCCGACATGGCTGGTGATAATAGTAGCATACCGGCTTTTGATAGTCCACCACCTAACACAATAACCCGGGGGTCGAAGGCATTGGCCAAAGCAGCCATGCCTACACCCAGGTTCCTCCCCACCCACTGAAAGGCCTCCGAAGCTACGGGATCACCTTGACGAGCAGCTTGAGCGATCTCTTTTGCCTTGGCACCGGTGGGGAGGAGGGTGGAACGCCCCTTTTCCTGGGCCTCTCTCACCCACCTCTCCAGGGCAGAAGCCGAGGCCAAAGCCTCCAGACAACCCCTGTTCCCGCAATTACAGAGGGGACCTTCCATATCTATAGTGATATGCCCCAATTCCCCGCCTGCCCCATGGGCTCCATGCCATATGGTGCCTCCCTGGTAGATAATACCACCACCCACTCCCGTGCCTAGGGTGAGGCAGAGGAGGGGAGTTTCTCCCTTTCCAGCCCCCCACATCCACTCCCCCAAAGCAAACAGATTGGCGTCGTTGTCTAT
>QMPS01000190.1 GCA_003648675.1 Aquificota bacterium | reverse complement strand
GTTCGAATCGTGTCGGGGGTGCCTGGGTGCAAGGGCTCTGTAATGAGCTCATGTCTGGGCGGTGACAGCCTGCCCGCAAGTGATGAAAGCTCCCGCCCGTTCGGGGTCGGGAGCTTTGTGTTTGCAGAAGACCTCTGTGGCCGAACCTGGACAAGAACCCCGTTTCCCTGGAGCAAACAGGGTTCTCAGGGGATGTCCGAAAATTCACCACAAAGGCACCAAGACACCAAGAAATAGAGGGGTTACTTGCTCTTTAATGTTACTTTGTGCCTTTGCGTCTTGGTGGTTGATACCTTCAGCCCAGCTTTTCAGACACGCTCTCAGACGTTTCTCATGACGATTCACCGAGCCTTTCTAGAAGGGAGAGAATAGGTGACGGACTTGAGGTTAGCTTCCCAACCCCGCTCCCAGGGGAAGAAAGCAGGCAGGCGGATGAAGTTCATCATCGGCGGAGCCATCATAGTCCTGGTTACGGGATGGCTCATCTATAGCAACATCGAAAGCTCCAGCGCCTACTATCTGACCGTGGAGGAGTTGATGACCACAGGGCCATCAGATCGCATGGTAAGAGTCACCGGCCTCGTCGTCGGCCAGACGATTGATTGGGACCCGCAACAGATGATCCTCCGGTTCGATATCGCGGACGACAGCGGGAGTCTGCCCGTCCTATATAAGGGTGTTCGTCCAGATATGCTAGGGGATGGTGTTCAGGCTGTGGTCGAAGGCAAATACACGGCCAGCGGTATCTTCGAGGCCACCTCTGTGCTCCTGAAATGCCCCTCTAAATACACGGAAGAATAAGAGATGGCCGGTATTGGCTCCTGGGCACTTGTCCTTTCATTGATCGTCTCCCTGTACGGCGCGATAGCCGCCTTTATGGGAGCCCGGCAGAGATCTCGTGGGTTGGTGGAGAGCGCAGAGAAGGCCCTATGGTCAGTAGCGATTCTCGTCACCCTCGCCTCGGCCATCCTGCTCTACTCCCTGATCACCCATGATTTCCAGGTGAAATACGTTTATCAGTACACCAGCACCCACCTTTCCCCCATCTACACCCTCTCCGCCTTCTGGGCCGGACAGGAAGGCTCCTTGCTTCTGTGGCTGTGGCTTTTGGCCATCCTGACCGTGATAGTGGCCCGACGCAAGGACAGACCAGGGGAAATGGCTCCCTATCTCCTGGTCGCGCTGGCCTGCACCGAGGCATTCTTCGCCTTCCTACTGGTCACCACGGACAACCCTTTCAAGACTTATCCATTCAAACCACCCGAAGGGACGGGGATGTTGCCCCTGCTTGAGAATCCCGGCATGGTCCTCCACCCACCTGTCCTCTTCCTGGGTTACGCCGCCTACACGGTGCCTTTTGCTTTCGCGTTCGCCGCCCTGATGAGCGGGGAGCTGAACACCAAATGGGTAAAGGCCGTCAGGCGCTGGAGCCTCTTCGCCTGGGTCTCCCTGGGTGCAGGGATCCTCATAGGAGCCTGGTGGGCCTACGTGGAGCTGGGTTGGGGCGGCTACTGGGCCTGGGATCCGGTGGAGAACGCCTCTTTGATCCCGTGGCTGGTCGGGACCGCCTTTGTCCATTCAACCATTATGGAGGAGCGACGGGGGATGCACAGGGTATGGAACATGGTGCTCCCCACCCTGGCCTTCGTTCTCTGCCTCTTCGCCACCCTGGTGACCAGGGGGGGGATCGTCGTGTCTGATCTACACGGCTTCGCCCGCAGTGTACAGCCCATCGCCTACCTCCTCCTGGCCTTCATGGCCATCGTCCTGGGCGTGAGCCTCTCCCTCATCTATCGCCACCGCCGCCAACTCAGAAGTGACAGGGAAGTGGAGAACCTCCTCTCCCGCGAAGGAAGTTTTCTCCTCACCAACCTGCTTTTCTGTGGGGCGGCGCTGATAGTCTTTCTGGGCACCGTATACCCCACCCTGTCCCAAGCCCTGGGGGGGGTGCTGGTCAGCCTTAATGCCTCTTTTTACAATCGGACCATCGGCCCCTTAATGATAGCCGTTCTCTGCGTTATGGGCATCTGCCCGGTCATCGGTTGGCGGCAACTCACCACCAAGAGTGTCAAGAACCTCCTTCTCCCAACGCTCGCAGCCCTCGCGTTGACCATAGTAGCTTTCATCCTGGGGGTCACAGAACTATTTCCCCTCGTCTCCATCGCCATCTGCGCTTTTGTCATCTTCTCCCTTCTGGGAATAGTCGCCAGAGACGCGCAGGCCAGACACCACTCCACGGGGGAGAACTATGCAAGAGCTCTCATCACCCTCATCCCGAAAGCTCGGCGCCGATACGGAGCCTACCTGGTCCACCTGGCCATCATCCTCATCACCATCGGGATCACGGGCTCAACAGCCTACAAGCAGGAGCAGTTGGTCACCTTGAGCCCCGGTGACTCGACCGTCCTCCGCGATTATAGAATCCAATACGAGGATTACTCGGCGGAAACCTTGAACCCCAGCCCGGAGACCTATCAGAGTAGAATTCGTTTCTCCACCACCCTGGGCGTGTACAAGAACGGTTCCAAAATAGCCACCCTGGTGGCGGAGAAAAACTACCACTGGGTTCTGGAGCATCCCTGGGTGACGGAGGTGGCCATCCGCAGCAACCTGAAGGAAGACCTCTACGTCATCCTGGTCAGCTTGAACGAGGACGGTCAGGCAAGCTTCCAGATAATCATCAACCCCCTGGTAACCTGGATCTGGATTGGAGGGGGAGTGCTCCTGGTGGGTACATTGATAGCCGCCTGGCCCCGCAGGCGAGCGGCGACTTGGGGAGGATTGAAGTGCGCAACTGGTTAATCTGTCTCCTGGCAACCCTCTCCCTCCTGGTCCCTATGAGCATCGGTGTCTGGGCGCAAGGGTCGGGGGTGATCGAAGGACAGGTGTTCAACGCGACCCCAGGCGGGGCGACCGTGGAGAACGTGACGATCACCCTCTGGATACTGGATGGTCAAGAACAAAAAGTCCTCCAGGAAGAGACAACTGATGGGGAGGGAAAGTTTCGCTTTCAAGGCCTCGATACGGAGGGATACAGCTATCAATTGCAGGTAGACCACCAGGGAGTATCCTACTGGAGCGACGTGGCGACTTTCTCCGAAGGAGAGGATACCCTTTCCATACCCGTGACCGTCTACGACACTACTACCGACGACGCGGATCTATGGGTGGAAAAAGCACACTTGATCCTGGATTTTCAGGCGGGGACCATCCTGCTTCAGGAAGTGCAGATCTTACTCAACAATGGGAACAAGACTTACGTCAGCCCCGGTGGAGAAGGAGGAGAGACCATCCACTTCCCCCTGCCGCAGGGTGCTGCCAACCTGCAACTAATGCAAGGAATGATGGCCTGTTGCGTGGCCCAGACAGAGAAAGGGTTCGCCTATACCAGGCCAGTCTTTCCGGGTGTCCAGGAGTTCTTCTTCAGCTACGAATTGCCGTACCAGTCACCCAGTTACACCC
>QMPS01000189.1 GCA_003648675.1 Aquificota bacterium | reverse complement strand
TTCTATTATGACAAGGCCTTTGCCATGCTTCAGGATCTGAAGAAGAGAAATCTCCTCAAGAAAGATCCTTGGTCGGATGGCTTCCAAGAGCTTTATTATTTCTTATGGCATCACGTGGGCAGGAGGGCCCGTCAAGGTGCTGCCATGGACGGTCCTGATTATGCTCACTGGCATGGATTCTTCCAGCTCTTCCAGGTCTTCAAAGACATGCAGGCCATCTACAACTACCGGGTTAAGCACAACAAGATCGAGGAGCTGAGCCACGTCATGTCCTCGGCGCCCTATTAAAGGGTGGGCAGATTTATCCCTCAGGTGGAGGGGGAAGCCCTTCCCTTTTTTATCTCTGGAAGGGTCTATAGCGGTTTGTGATGGGTAGTCTCCGATCCCTGCCAAAAGCCCGGGAAGTGATTTTGATGCCTGGAGGGGCTTGGCGTCGCTTGTACTCGTTCCTGTCCACCATGGTGATCACCCTTCTTACCGTTTCAGGATCGAAGCCCATGGCCACGATCTCTTGGAAGCTCTTGTCCTTCTCCACGTAGGCTTCCAAAATGGGGTCCAGGACCTCGTAGGGGGGAAGGGTATCCTGGTCCGTTTGATCGGGTCTCAGCTCTGCCGATGGGGGTTTCACAAAGATGTTTTCCGGAATGATTTCCCGCCCTGCCCGGTGGTTGATGTGACGAGCGATCCTGTAGACCGTGGTCTTGAAGACGTCTTTGATGACAGCGAATCCTCCAGCCATGTCCCCATAGAGGGTAGCATAACCACAGCTCATCTCACTCTTGTTCCCGGTGGCCAGGACGATCCAGCCGAACTTGTTGGACATAGCCATGAGGAAATTGCCCCTGATGCGGGCCTGGATGTTCTCTTCGGTGACATCTTCTTCCAGACCTTTGAAGACCTCCTTTTGGAGTTCTTCCCTGCAATCGTCGAAGATCTTTTGGATGGACAGAGTGTAGGTCTTGATGCCCAGATTCTTGGCTAGGTCCAGTGCGTCGGTGATGCTGGCTTGGGATGTGTACTGAGAAGGCATGAGAACTCCAATGACGTTTTCCGGCCCCAGGGCCTCTACCGCTATGGCAGCTACCAGGCTGGAATCTATGCCTCCGGAGAGCCCTATCACCACCTTTTGGAATCCGTTTTTCCGGATGTAGTCCCTGGTGCCCACTATGAGGGCTCGGGTGATCTCCTCTTCCTTGGAGAGAATCTCTCTGGTCTCCCTCTTTTCCAAGGATGGGAGTGGGGAAGGGGAGGGCTCTGATACATGGATGATGGGAACTTGAGTAGGGAAGGAGAGCTTCTCTTTTCTTCTTCTGGGATCGTGGAGGCGGGTTCTGAAGACAGATTCCACGTCTAGGTCCACGAGCAGCAGATCTTCTTGGAAGATCTTGGCCTGGACTAGCAGGTGGCCCGATTCGTCGAAGACCATGGAGGCGCCGTCGAAGACCAGCTCGTCTTGTCCCCCCACCAGATTGGTGTGAGCCACTATGGCGCAGTTGTCCGACGCTCTCACCGACAGCATCCTTTCCCGGAAAGCCCTTTTGCCCGCGTGGAAGGGTGAGCTGGATATGTTGATGATCACCTCAGCTCCGCCTCCCAAGCACTGGGCAAGGGTGGGGCCTTCGGCGTACCAGATGTCCTCGCAAATGTTGACGCCTACCACTGTGCCATTGATGACAAAGACGGGGGTTTCTTTTCCTTGTTGGAAGTAGCGGTCTTCGTCGAAGACCCCGTAGTTGGGCAAGAAGATCTTCCTGTAGATGCCTCTGATCTTTCTGTCGTGGATAATGGCTGCGGCGTTGAAGATGTCGTCTTGGGCGTCTACAAACCCCACTACTACCGTTATACCTTCCACTCTGGAGGCCAGATAATGGAGGGCTTCTAGGTTTTCTTCTATGAACTGGGGCTTCAGAAGTAGGTCTTCCGGGGGGTATCCCGGAATGGCCAACTCTGGGAAAGCCACCACGTGGGCTTCCATGTCTCGGGCTCTGGAGGTATAGTCCAGGATTTTGCTCACGTTGCCTTCCAAGTCACCAACGGTCACGTTGACTTGGCCCAAGGCAACACGGAGGTGTTTGATGGCCCGATCCATATTTTCCCTCCCGACTTTTTGGCAGTATAAATGAGCTTTCTATCCCTTTGCAAAGGGGTTTTCTTGATGTATAGCCCTTCCATCATGGGTGATGGGAGGATGGAGCGATGGAGGATATACTTAAAGAGGTGAAGTTTGACGAAAAGGGCCTGGTTCCCGCCATCATTCAGGATGTGGATGATGGCGAGGTCCTTATGGTGGCTTATATGAACAGGTTGGCTTTGGAGAAGACTTTGGAGACGGGCTATACCCATTTCTGGAGCCGATCCAGGAGCCGACTGTGGAAAAAGGGAGAGGAGTCAGGCCATGTTCAGAGAGTGGAGGAGATTCGTATAGATTGCGACAGCGATACCATTCTTGTGAAAGTGCACCAGGAAGGCGCTGCTTGCCATATGGGACATAGGAGTTGTTTCTTTCGCAAGCTGGATGAAGGTGGGTGGCGTGAGGAGGGAGAGAAGGTTTTTTCTCCCCAGGACGTTTACGGCGAGGGGTGTGCCATACTTGAGCACGTCTACGAGGTGATTCTGGATAGGAAGCATCACATAGATCGTCAGGATTCCTATGTGGCGTTCCTTTTCCGCGAAGGGTTGGATGCTATCCTGAAGAAGGTGGGAGAGGAGGCCACGGAAGTGGTGCTGGCTTGCAAGGATGGGGACAGGGAGAGGGTGATTTACGAGGTGGCTGACCTCTTCTTTCATACTCTGGTGGCTATTGGTTATCACAGCGTGCCCCCGGCGGATGTCTATCGGGAGCTGGGCAGGCGTTTTGGCAAGTCGGGTTTGAAAAAGGAAGAATAAAGGGTGGGTGAGTGAAGCAGGATCTGACCCTTACCCCTAGGCCCGAGCTTCGGGTCACTCCAGCTCTCATCCAGGCCATGGAGGTGGTGGCCTTGCCTCAAGTAGAGCTAGAGGCCAAGGTGTGGCAGCTCTTGGAGGAGAATCCCTTTTTAGAGGTGGATGAGGAGAGGTGGCGACAGGAGATGGAGGGGGAAGAAGAGGAGACACCGTGGTGGGAGAGATTGGAGGATAAGGGTGAGACCCTTCAGGAGCATTTGGGGGCCCAGTTGGCTGTATCCGAGGCCCCTGCTAGGTTGGTTGAAGTGGCCAAGGCCCTCTTACCTTATCTGGATTCCCGGGGGTTTTTGACCAGGGAGCTGGGCGAGTTGGCCTCTCTCCTTCCTTTTTCCCGGGAAGAGTTGGAGGAAGGAAGGGCGCTTTTGGCATCTCTGGACCCGCTGGGATGTGGAGCCCGGGGCGTGAGGGAGTCTCTTCTCTTCCAGGCTCGCTACCGCTTCCCAGAGGATAAGAAGCTGGTGGAGCTTTTGGAAAGGGGATGGGAACTTTTGTTGAAGGGCATGAGGGGTAGACTGTCAACCCGGCTGAGGC
>QMPS01000188.1 GCA_003648675.1 Aquificota bacterium | reverse complement strand
TTAATAGGCCCTAGGCGGTCTATAAAGAGGACGCCTTCTAGATGGTCTATCTCATGCTGGAACATGCGAGCCAGAAGCCCTTCAGCCTCCCAGACCCTCTCCCTACCATCCAGATCGATCCCCTTCACTTCCACCCGGGCGTAGCGCTTCACCTTCTCCCTAACACCTGGCACGCTGAGACAGCCCTCTTCACCCACCTCCTCTCCCTCAAAGGCCGTAATAACGGGATTTATAAGATAATGGGGCCTCCTCTGTGGGGCCTGGGAGTCCGAAAGATCAAAGACTATAAGCCGAAGGTTCTCTCCTACCTGAGGAGCGGCCAGACCTATGCCGGGAGCCTGATACATGGTCTCCAACATGTCCTCCACCAATCGGACTACAGCGTCATTTAGTTCCTTCACTTCCCTGCTTTTTTTATAGAGCAGGGGGTTGGGAAAAGTGAGGATGGATCTAATCATCCAGCTCTCCTACTCTTCCTCCTGAGTCTCCTCCTGGGTAGGCCCCTCCGTCTGGCCTCCTTCCGGAGACTCCTTCCTCTTCAAAGCTTCTATTTTAGTCTCTATCTCCCGAATCTCGTCCCTTAGTCCCTTGATCTCCTGGAGAAAGCCTTTAACCACCTCGTCCTCCTCCACCCGCTCCCTGCCCAGGTCCAAGAGGTACTCCACCCTCTCACCCAAACGGGTGTGGAGGCGGGATATCTTCTTCTCCAAACCACTTTTCTTTAACTTCAGGCGAGTGGTCTCAAAAGCCACCGTGCCTTTTTCTTTAACTTTGGCTACCCAGCCCTCCAGATCCTTGACAAAGCCCTCACCCCCCATAATTTCCACCTCCTTTTTCTTGAACAACGGCTACCAGGGAATTACAAAGAAAGTCAACTTAGCGCTAACATAATCTATGGCTGGAGGACCAGAATATGCAAGGGTCCATAACACCTCAAGTAATCGAAGATCACAACCTCACCATGGAGGAATACCAACGAATCGTGGAGATTCTAGGCCGCGAGCCCAACTTCACGGAACTGGGCATCATATCAGTCATGTGGAGCGAGCACTGCTCCTACAAAAGCTCCCGAGTTCACCTGAAGAAGCTGCCCACCCAGGCCCCATGGGTCATTCAGGGACCAGGGGAAAACGCCGGTGTCATTGCCGTGGACGACACCTGGGCCGTGGCCTTCAAAATGGAAAGCCACAACCACCCATCCTATATTGAGCCTTTCCAAGGAGCAGCCACGGGAGTGGGGGGCATCTTGAGAGATATCTTCACTATGGGAGCCCGTCCCATCGCCTCCCTGGATTCCCTCCGTTTCGGCACCCTGGACAAACCAAGGAACCGCTACATCCTGGAAGGGGTGGTTTCGGGCATCGCCTGGTACGGCAACTGCATAGGCGTACCCACCGTAGGGGGAGAGGTAACCTTTGCTCCCTGCTACGACGGCAACCCTCTGGTAAACGTCTTCAACCTGGGCTTGGTGAGAAGGGACAAGATCTTCAAGGCCAAAGCCGCCGGAGTGGGAAACCCCGTCATTTACGTAGGCTCCAAGACGGGGAGAGACGGCATCCACGGGGCCACCATGGCCTCGGAGGAGTTCAGCGAAGACTCGGAAGAGAAGAGACCCAACGTCCAAGTAGGAGACCCCTTCACTGAAAAGCTCCTAATGGAGGCCTGCCTGGAGGCCTTCCAGTACGACTGGATCGTGGGCATCCAGGACATGGGGGCAGCGGGCCTCACATGCTCCACCAGCGAAATGGCCTCCAAGGGAGGAGTGGGCGTAGAGATAGACCTTGACAGAGTGCCTCAACGGGAAGAGGGAATGACAGCTTACGAAATCATGCTCTCCGAGTCCCAGGAGAGGATGCTCCTGGTAGCCAGGAAAGGCACAGAAGACAAAGTGATAGAGATTTTCAAGAAGTGGGGCTTGGACGCCGTGGTCATAGGTCGTGTCACCGACGACGGCTTGGTACGGGTGTGGCACAAAGGAGAGGTGGTGGCCGAGGTGCCCGCCGTGTGCCTCACAGAAGATACCCCTGTCTACGACCGGCCCCAGGAGAAACCCACCTATCTAGACGAGCTACAAAAACTTGAGGAAGGAGAGATCCCCATACCTTCGGACCTCAAAGGGATTCTTCTAAAACTCTTGGCCCACCCCAACATGGCCAACAAAAGATGGATATATCGCCAGTACGACCACATGGTACAGATAAATACTATAGTCCTCCCAGGCTCTGATGCCGCCATCATCCGCATCAAAGATACGGGTAAGGCCGTGGCCCTCTCGTCAGACTGCACCCCCCGCTACTGCTACCTGGACCCCTATCTGGGAGCCCAACAGGCCGTGGCCGAGGCCGCCAGGAACGTGGCATGCTCCGGCGCCCTGCCCCGGGCCATCACCAACTGCCTCAACTTCGGCAACCCAGAAAAACCTCCCGTCATGTGGACCTTTGCCCGGACCGTGGAGGGCATGGCTGAAGCCTGCCGGGTACTGGAGACCCCTGTTACCGGTGGTAACGTCAGCTTCTACAACGAGACCATGGGCAGGGGTATTTACCCCACTCCCACCATCGGGATGGTGGGTGTTCTGGAGCGGGTGGAAGACCGAGTAACCCAGGACTTCAAAAACCCCGGAGACCTGGTGGCCCTACTTGGAAAGAACAGAGGCCACCTGGGAGGTACCGAATACCTAGAGCACATCCATGGAAAGGTGGCGGGTAAACCTCCGGCGGTGGACCTGGAATACGAAAAACGCCTCCATCGCCTCCTGGTGACCCTAGCCAGAGAAGGTCTCATTTCCTCAGCCCACGACGTCTCCCACGGTGGTCTAGCGGTAACCCTGGCGGAGTGCTGCATCTCAGGGGAGAATCCTGTGGGAGCTCGGGTGGAGCTGAAAGAGAACTTCCGCCCAGATGCTCTCCTCTTTGGAGAAGACCAAGGTCGAGTGGTCCTTTCCCTCAGGCCCCAAAGTCTAGAAAAAGTGAAAGCTCTGTCCAAAGAGTACGGCGTACCCTTTCAGGTTATGGGCACCGTGGGGGGAGACACTCTGGAGATCTCCTGGCCCCAGGGCAAGCTGGAGGTCACCATCCAGGAACTCAGAGATGCCTGGAATCGGGGTCTCACCGAGTTTTTGGAAAGATGAGAAAAAAGCAGATGCCAGCTTCGCAGTGCACACGCGGAACAGGGCTCCTCATTCGGCCCCGTGATCCGCAGAGCCCGGAAGCCTACAAGGGACCTAGCATTACTATTCTACCCCAGAGAAAAGAACCACCCCCGGAAATCACTCACCAAGGAGGAGAACCGTGACTATCAAAGTGGTCTTTGAAAACCGCTCTCACCACCCCAGATGCATACCCATGTGGGGCTTTTCCTGTTACATTCCTGAATACAAGCTCCTTTTTGACACAGGGTCCAATGGGGCAGTGCTTCTGCGCAACATGGAGGTACTAGACATCACTCCCTCTGAGATAGAACGCATCGTTCTCTCCCACTTCCAC
>QMPS01000187.1 GCA_003648675.1 Aquificota bacterium | reverse complement strand
GGTAGAAGCCATGGGCGTAGAAGTCCACGTAGTGGAAGGGGAGGATGAAAACTTCAAGGTCACATACCCCCAAGACTTAGAAAGACTGGAAGACCTCATGGGCTGGGAAACCCGCACAGGCTTTGGATACGATGCCCATCCCCTGGTTCCCAGGAGAAAATTAATCCTGGGAGGAGCGGAGATCCCCCACGCCCTGGGGCTCCAGGGACACTCCGACGCCGACGTGCTGTGCCATGCCGTGGTGGACGCTCTGCTAGGAGCAGCAGGTCTAGGGGACATCGGTCAGCTCTTCCCTGACTCCGATCCACGCCACAAAGATCGACCCAGCCTGGAGTTCCTGGAGGAGACAGCTCAACTCCTGGGCCAGGAAGGCTGGCAAATAGCCCACATAGACGCCACCCTGGTCCTAGAGAAACCCAAGATCGCCCCTTACAAAGCAGAGATGGTAGAGAAAATGGCTGAAGCCCTGGGCATCCCTCCCGAGCGTATCAACATCAAAGCCACCACCACCGAGGGATTGGGCTTCACAGGCCGAAAAGAGGGAGTGGCCGCCTACGCCGTGGCCACCATAAAAGGTAGCATCCGGAGATAAATACCAATAGACACCATAATAAGCGATGATAGTTATGTTCCTGCCCCTGGTCTTACTCTCATAAGGGAGAAACACAGGAAGGGTTTATTGGTGACCCGCCCAGGACTCGAACCTGGAACCCACGGATTAAGAGTCCGTTGCTCTACCGAGTTGAGCTAGCGGGCCACCTTTGGGGTGAGTGAGGGGATTTGAACCCCTGACCCCCGGAGCCACAGTCCGGTGCTCTAACCAGCTGAGCTACACTCACCATATAAGCTTTGTCAATGAACCCTTTTGGCGCGCCTGGAGGGACTCGAACCCCCGACCAGCGGATTAGAAGTCCGCTGCTCTATCCGGCTGAGCTACAGGCGCCCATCTTTTATCGGGGCGAGAGGACTTGAACCTCCGACCCCCTGCTCCCAAGGCAGGTGCGCTAACCAGCCTGCGCTACGCCCCGGCAAAACGGGCAAGCCTCTATATAGGCAAAGGGAGACCCCAGGTCAATAGCTTTCCCAGATGGGAGGCAAGTTTTTCAGGGCCTCCTATCCACCCTCTCTTTGAGCCAGCGCTTCACCTCGCCCAGGAGCTCCTCTTTGTACTCCTCGCTCTTTATCACCTCGTCCAGGTACTTTTTGTACTCCTCCAGGGCCTTGTCTCCTTCCTCTTTGAACTCCTCATCACCCGTTATCCTGGCCATGGCATAAAGGGTCTCCACCACATGACGAAGCCAACCTTTCTCCTCCTTCTCCACCATCTCCCGGCAGTAGGCAAGGAACTCCTTGTACACCTCCACCGCCTCGTCATTGCGCCCCAAACGCTCCAGGATATCGGCCACGTCGCTGAGGAATACCCTGTCATCCTCCTTCACCCGCTCTCTGTAGTACTCCAAAGCCTTCTCCCAGCAGCGCCGAGCCCCTTCTGTGTCACCCACCTTCTCCCAATTCTTGGCAGCATCCTCCCAGTACCAACCCTCCAGCAGGGCCAGCTTCTCCAGGACCTGAGCGGCCCTGACAAAATCCTGAAGCTTCTCCTCGAAGATCTCCCGGGCCTTCCTCAGGTAGTACTCCCCGTCCTCGCCTTCCTTCTCGCCCATCTGGAGGTAGAGCTGGGCTACCCTGTCCCACTCCTCCGCCTCCTCGTAGCAGAGGGCAGCAGAAGCAAACCATCCAAGCTCCTCGTAGACCTTGGCAGCGTCCCTGTAAGCCCCACACCTTTTAAATTTTATGGCCGCCTTTTCCTTCTTGCCCTCTTTAAGAAGCTTCTGGGGAGATTTGAAACGGTCGATGATACCCAGATCAGGCTCCGTCACATAAAGGACTGCCGCCACTGCCAGAAGGATAAAGAAGATGAGAATGAGCCAGAATAGGAAAGGGCTGGCCATGGTGAAGGACTCATAAGACCCAAGCAAGGCTATCAAACCAATGAGTGAGCTCGCTCCTCCCAACTTCCAGTTTTTAGCCCAGAGAGCCAAACCACCCACAGCCAACAGACCCAAGCCACCTATCAAATAACCAAAACCAAGAAGATAACGTATTATCACTCCTATGACATGCATATGCCCCTCCTCACAGCTTCATAATCAAAAACACTCTCCAATCTAATCCAAAGGACCCCGCCTCTTCAACTAACCATCCCTCACCCCAGCTCCCATTAAAGGGAAAAGTAAAATGACAGCGAAATAGTGAGATAGCGAAGTAGCGAAATAGCGAGGGAGTCAAATAGTCAGATAGTGAAATAGTAAAATAGCAAAATGGTAAAATGGTCGAATAGGCAAGTATTCTCACTCCCTCACTCCCTCACGCCTCACGTGCCACTTCCCCCTTTCAACTTTTAGCCATTCACTGTTAACATGGAAGCATGGCAACGGTCTATATCTCTCTGGGTTCCAACATGGGCTCCAGACTGGCAAACTGCCTCACCGCCCTGGAGAGGATGGAAGGATTCGGCATAAAAGTGGAAAAGGGCTCGCCGTGGTTCCTCAGCGAGCCCCTTGGACTTCCCCAACCCTGGTTCATAAACGCTGTAGCCCGCACCTACACCCTCATGTCCCCCCACACCCTCCTCCACAGACTCCAAGAGATAGAGAGAGAAATGGGACGAAAAACAAAAGGAACGGGAGGTCCAAGGATCATTGACCTGGACATCATCCTCTACGACAGGATAGTCCTCACCACACCTTGGCTCACCCTGCCCCATCCCCGGTTCCGAGAGAGGCGGTTTGTGCTCGAACCTCTGGTGACACTTGCACCCAGGTTAAAAGACCCCCTCACGGGGCTCACAGCTCAAGAACTACTGGAGAAATGCCAGGACCCCTCCAGGGTTATCCCTTTAAAAACAGTTGGGAAA
The DNA here is from genome assembly GCA_003648675.1 of Aquificota bacterium. GTDB lineage: Bacteria > Thermosulfidibacterota > Thermosulfidibacteria > Thermosulfidibacterales > B14-G1 > B14-G1. The sequence continues at coordinate 571 of QMPS01000187.1, read as the reverse complement.
GATCTGGAAATCGGAGGGCTAGACCGGCCAGCACATCCTGAAAGACTTCCTCGGGCCTTCTGGTGCCGTCTATGACCAGAAAGAGCTCCGGTTCTTCCCGGGCCTGGGCCAGAAAGCCCTCCCTACCCCTGGCATGAAACTCCAGGGTCTCCCTCTCCATACGGTCCAGATTCCGACCCCGGATCCTGGTCATAGCCTCTTCCACAGGCAGATCCAGGAGGACCACCAGATGAGGCTTCAGACCCCCCGTAGCCTGGAAGCTAGCCTCCCTTACAAAGTGCACATCCAATCCCCTACCGTAGCCCTGATAAGCCAAAGTAGAAGGATAGTAGCGATCGCTAAGGACCGTCTTCCCCGCCTCCAGAGCGGGCCTCACCACTTGGGTCACATGCTGGGCCCTGTCGGCCAGATAAAGAAAGAGCTCGGCCATGGAACAGGGATCACCATCTTCCAGAAGAAGCCTCCGGATACCCCTACCCAGAGAAGTACCTCCAGGCTCCCGAGTCACCAGGAGGTCTACACCCTTACCCCGGAGATGGCGGGCCAAAAAGTCCAGCTGAAGGGTCTTCCC
>QMPS01000186.1 GCA_003648675.1 Aquificota bacterium | reverse complement strand
GGAGAGTTGTGGAGATAATGGAGATCCTTCGTGGTGAGGGGGGGTGTCCCTGGGACAGGGAACAGACCAGGGAATCCCTTAAACCCTATCTCATAGAAGAGGCCTACGAGGTGTTGGAGGCTATTGACGAAGGAGAGCCCGAGAAGCTTAGGGAGGAGTTGGGAGATCTCCTTTTGCAGGTCGTTTTTCACGCCCAAATAGCCAAGGAGAGGGGTGAATTTGACATTTCTCAAGTTTTGGAGAGCTTGGCGGACAAGCTTATTAGGCGCCATCCCCATGTTTTTGGTGAGATCAGGGTGAAGGATTCTCAGGAGGTTCTGGAGAATTGGGAGAGCATAAAGGGCAGGGAGAAGAATCACTCCTCCGCCTTGTCGGGGGTTCCTCCTTTTCTTCCTGCTCTCCTCCAAGCCTTGAGGATTCAAGAGAAGGCTGCCAGGGTGGGGTTCGACTGGTCCAAAGTGGAGGAAGTGTGGGACAAGGTGGAAGAGGAGTGGAGGGAGTTTAGGGAGGCCTGCAAAAAAGGGGACAAGAAGGCCATGGCTTGGGAGTTGGGGGACCTCCTCTTTGCCCTGGTGAATCTTTCCCGTTTTCTGGGTTTGGACCCGGAGGATGCCCTCAGACAGTGTAATAGACGTTTTATGGAGCGTTTCAACCATATAGAGGAGCGTCTCAGGGCCAAGGGTTTAAGCCCTCACCAGGTGGATCTGGAGACTTTGGATAGGTATTGGGAGGAGGCCAAAAAGACGGAGAAGCCTTAAGGTGCTGGCTAATGCCGTTGGCCCTGATGGTCGTTACTAGGAGGGCTGGGGTTTTATTTTTAGTGAAAGAGTTGACAAGGGTTGATGGAGGGAGTATTAGGTTGCCTATGATGAGAAGAGATGCATTTTGGTGGTTCTGGTTTTATTACGGGAGGTGCCTGCCCAGCAGGCCCTCTGGTTGCTATTTTTAGCAAAAAACCGGGGCCGTGGGCAGGCAAAAGCCCACGGCCCCTTCCTCTTCCTTCATTAGGGCCGTGGGTTGCCAGACCCCCGGCCCTAATTTTTAGGGGGTGGGTGATGATAGGTAAGACCATTCGTATCGAGCGGATCATGGATAGGGCTCAAGGTACTACGGTGATTGTGCCTATGGATCACGGTGTGACGGTGGGTCCTATAAGGGGGCTTACAGCCCTGCGGGAGACGGTGGAAGCGGTGGCCCAGGGTGGAGCAAACGCTGTGGTGATGCACAAGGGGATGGTGGCCGTGGGACACAGGGGAGAGGGGAAGGATATTGGTCTCATCATCCATCTTTCGGCGGGTACGGCTCTGGCCCAGGATCCCCACTGCAAGGTCTTGGTGTGCACCGTGGAAGAGGCCATCAAGCTGGGGGCCGATGCCGTCTCCATACATGTGAACATAGGGGCCCCTGATGAGAAGACCATGTTGAGGGACTTTGGTAGGGTGGCCGAGGGTTGTCTGGAGTGGGGAATGCCCCTTTTAGCCATGGTCTACCCCCGGGGGCCCAAGATCAAAGACCAGTACGATGTGGCGGTGGTGAAACACGCTGCCCGTCTTGGGGCTGAGCTGGGAGCGGACCTGGTGAAGGTTCCTTATACTGGAGACCCTGAAAGCTTCCGAGAAGTGACGGAGGGCTGCCCCATACCTGTTCTCATAGCAGGGGGCGAGAAGATGGACACTGAAGAGGACGTGCTGGTAATGGTGAAGGGCGCTATGGAAGCCGGAGGGGCTGGAGTCTCCATAGGTCGAAACGTGTTCCAGCATCCCCACCCTGATAGAATGGTTCAGGCCATTGCCATGATAGTCCACCAGGGCGCTTCTGTGGAGGAGGCCTTGGAGGTGCTGGGATGAAGGAAGTGTGGGTTCGGGTTGTCCCTTACAACAAGAGGTTGGTCACCACTGCCTTGGAGGCAGGGGCTCAGGGCATTTGGGTGGAAGAGGACCGGGTGGAAGATGTGAGGGCCTTGGGCAGGGTGAAGGTGGTGGCTCCCGGGGGGGATTTAGTGCCTGGCGAGGACTTCTTCTTTGTCGAGGTGTCTTCGGGGGAGGATCAGGAGAAGGCCATGGCTTTGGCCCAGCAGGGACCCGTGGTGGTGGATACCTCCGATTGGCGGGTGATCCCTCTGGAGAATCTGGTGGCTGCTGCCTCCGATCGAGTCTGGGCAGTGGTTCGGAGCGAGGAGGAGATGGCCCTGGCTCTGGGGGTTTTGGAGAGGGGAGTGGCCGGAGTGGTGGTGGATGTGGAGGACCCTGCTCTCTTGAGGAGTTTGGTCCTCATGGCCCGGGAGGGGGGAGAAAAGGTGGTTTTGGAGGAGGCGGAAATCCTGGAGGTGACGCCCCTAGGTCTGGGGGACAGGGTGTGTGTGGACACTTGTTCTCTCATGGGCTATGGCCAGGGTATGTTGGTGGGGAACTCCAGTGCATTTCTCTTTCTCGTCCACGCTGAGAGCGTGGAGAACCCTTATGTGGCCCCCCGTCCTTTTAGGGTAAATGCTGGGGCTGTCCATGCCTATGTGCTGGTGCCTGGTGGTAGAACCAGGTACCTCTCGGAGCTGAAGGCGGGGGATGAGGTCTTGGTGGTGGACCACGAGGGCTCCGGCCAGCGGGCCTTGGTGGGGCGCTCAAAGGTGGAGAGGCGTCCACTGTTGATGGTCAGGGCGAGGGTCGGTGATGAGGAGGGTAGTTGTATCCTCCAGAACGCCGAGACCATTCGTCTGGTGTCGCCTCAGGGTGAGCCTTTGTCAGTGGTGTCTCTGAAGCCGGGAGACTGGGTTCTGGTCCGTCTGGAGAAGGGGGGACGCCATTTTGGCATGAAGGTGGAGGAGACCATTCAGGAGAAGTGATTCAATCTACTAAAGTAGATTGTGTTGTTTTTTTGAGTGTGTTAAATGTTTTGCAACGAAGAGGTTAAGGGATATTAGGTGTTTAGATTATCGGATTTGAGACTTTGTAATTTTAAAGCCTTTAAAAGGGCTCATGTAAGATTTCGCCCTATAACCGTGCTTATAGGACCTAATTCCTCTGGTAAGAGCACAATCATCCAAGCAATGCTCCTTCTTAAGCAAACCTTGGCTAAAGCTATTGTAGATAATGTGCCTCTGGCGCTCACAGGTCTACATAACTTTGGAGATTTCGAGGCCTTGGTTTTCAAAGGAGAGAGAGAAATATCGGTAGAGTTGATTTTGGGGGGAAGTGAAAGCTACTTTTTCACAGTCAGGGGAAGCATGCAGAGAGTATCATTTGATCTAGTTGAGGTTAAGATAAATGGCAGGGAAGTTGGCAGGAGAAAAAGGCTAGGCTTTCTGGTAGAACATCCAATTGCCAAAGATGTGGAAGATTCTTTTAAGAGTGTCTATTACCTTGGTCCTCTTCGTCAGGAGCCTAAACCAGTTTACGAGGTTAAAGGTGAGCCTTTCGAGTGGATAGGCTCGAAAGGTGAAAAAACAGTAGATGTTTTAGTAATGAGGGAGGAAGTTAAAGAGGCTGTGGGGAAG
>QMPS01000185.1 GCA_003648675.1 Aquificota bacterium | reverse complement strand
CAGTTCCTATCACCACCCTGTCGGGGTGCATAAAGTCATAAACGGCGGAGCCCTCCCTCAAGAACTCCGGGTTGGAGGCTACATCAAATCCCGTATTGTTGTTCTTATGGGTGTTGATGATCTCTTTTATCCGCAGGCTGGTGCCCACCGGCACAGTGCTCTTGGTAACCACCACCTTGTACTCGTTAAGGTTGGCAGCAATTTCCCTGGCCACCTCTTCCACATAGGATAGATCGGCAGACCCGTCCCCTCTGGGAGGCGTGCCCACCGCTATGAAGATCACCAAGGAATCCCTAATAGCCTGGGGCGAGTCGGTGGTGAAGACCAAACGCCCCTCTTTCAGATTCTTTCCCACCAGCTCCTGAAGCCCAGGCTCGTAAAAGGGAATCTCCCCCTTTCTCAGCATCTCCACCTTCTCAGGAATCTTATCTACGCAGACCACCTCGTTTCCAAACTCAGCAAATCCTGCCGCGGTTACCACACCCACGTAGCCTGCCCCTATGACCGCTACCCTCATTTCTTTCCCCCTTTCGTTCTTCTGCCCACCAGTTTGGCGGCGGGGAGAGGTCTTCCAGCTCTTCTTATCTCAAAATGGAGCACCGTCCCCTCCACAGCCTCTCCCAACACCTTGTCCTTTCCAATCTCCTCTCCTTCACCAACCGTCCAGTATATAGCCTTGCCAGCATAAACCGTCTCGTAGCCCCCGGGATGCTCCAAGATGAGTACAGAACCCAATCCCCGCATGTCGAGGGAGGCGTAAACCACCTTACCTGGAGCAGAGGGAATGATCTTTTCTCCTTTGGTGAGGGGATAGTCCAGCCCCATATTGATCCCTCTCTGGGCTTTGGAAGGAACAGGTGGGATGAAGTCCCCAACCCATGCAAGGCTCCTCCTCAGGGACACCGCCTTTTTCACCTTTCCCTTTCCCCTGGAAAAGGGTGCGCCGGACCTGGGAACCTTCAGGTATTGCCCCCTGTAAATCGTATAAGGTCTCTTTATGCCGTTCAATCTAGCCAGCGTCCTCCAGGACACCCCGTAACGCCGAGCGATCCTCTTCAGAAAATCTCCCCTCTTCACCCTGTAGAGCCGATAACCGCCTCTGAGCAGAGGTACCCTGAGCCTCTGTCCCCTGAAGATCTTATAAGGGGGGGAGATACCGTTTATCCTGGCCAGTTTCTTCCAAGAGATGTGGTATCTTCGAGCTATGGAAGAGAGGGTATCGCCCCTCCTCACTACGTAAGAAGCGTAACCAGCGCCCTGGCCGACTCCTCTCTTTCCATGGGATGAAGAGAGGGGGAGGAAGAGGGAGAGGAGGACTACTACCAGTACCCTTCCGGTGTAGCTCACCTCAGCAAGCCCTCCAGAGTCCTGAGAGTCTCCTCTACGGAAGAGACCCTTATCACGCCGGGGATGTCCCAGGTATCCAAGCCTAATACCGCCTTACCCCCTTTCAAAGCCAGGGCTATCTCAGAAAGGGTACCGTACTCTCCCCCCACAGCCACCAGCACCTGTGCAGTGTTCACAATTATGGAGTTCCTGGCATGGCCCATGCCCGTGGCAACGGCCACGGTGACGTAGGGATTGGCCTCTCCGGGATTGGACTGGGGGATGATCCCTATCACCAGTCCTCCTTCTTCGCGAGCCCCCTTAGAAGCTGCCTCCATGACCCCACCCAGTCCGCCACACACCAAAAGGGCTCCCAGGCGAGCGATTCCACGGCCAAGCTGGTAGGCCCTCTCATACTCCTGGGGGTTACACCGGGAAGCCCCTATGACACCCACTACAGCCTTGGCCATCCTCCTCCCTCTCAAATTAATGGTCGGGGCGAGCCGATTCGAACGGCCGACACCCAGCTCCCGAAGCTGGTGCGCTACCAGGCTGCGCTACGCCCCGACTACTCTTCCTTCTTCCAACCGTATTTACCGTAAAGTTTCACGAAAACACAACCACCCAGAGAACGGGTGGTGTAGTTTCCATGGGGGTCAGTTTTGACCACCTTCAACAGCTCTTGGGAGTAAGCACCCCCCACGGGTATGACCAACCTCCCCCCCACCTTCAACTGCCCTAGAAGGGGAGAAGGAAGGGAGGGAGCTGCAGCGGTCACTATTATGGCGTCGTAGGGAGCGTGCTCAGGCCAACCCATAGTCCCATTTGCCACCTTTATATACACATTATTGTACCCCAGCTGCTTCAGAAGTTCCTCAGCTCTCTCTGCCAAAGAAGGCAAGCGTTCCACCGAGTAGACCTCTTTAGCGATTTCTGCAAGAATGGCTGCCTGGTATCCTGAGCCCGTCCCGATCTCCAAGACCTTGGACTCGGAAGAAAGCTCCAAGGCCTCTGTCATTAAAGCTACAATATACGGCTGGGAGATGGTCTGTCCCTCACCAATTGCTAAGGGATAATCGGCATAGGCTTCGTCTCTGAGATGGGAAGGAACAAAAAGATGACGAGGAATCTTGGCCATGGCCTGGAGCACCAAAGGGTCCCTGACGCCCCGGCTCTTAATGAGCTCCACCATCTTCTGCCGGGCCTTCTCATAATCAGGTTCCCTTTTTTTCCAAAGACCCACGTCTTCACCCAACCAAGCTATAAGGAGAGATTTCCTTTTTTCCTGAGTCTATCTAAGGCCCTGTAGTCGGTGAGATCAAGGTGAATAGGCGTGATGGAAATGAACCCCCTGCTCACAGCTGCTATGTCGGTATCCTCTCCGTTATCCACATCCTCAAGGGGGACACCTCCAATCCAATAGTACTTCTTTCCCCTGGGATCCACCAGCTCGTAAATGGAGTCGCTGTACACCCTTTTACCCTGACGGGTCCACATCACCCCCTTGATATGATGGTACTCCTCCCTATCGGGAACATTGATGTTCAGAAAAGTCTCAGAGGGAAGGGGAGAGGTGTTCATCCATTCCACCAGCTTCTTAACGAAGAGAGCGGCATTCTCGTAGTTCCTGTACTCCTCCACAACTAGAGAGACGGCAATAGAAGGTATGCCAAGTATGGTACCCTCCATGGCTGCGGAAACGGTACCCGAATAGGTGACATCATCTCCCATATTGCCCCCCTGATTGATACCCGAAATCAGGAGATCTGGCCTCTTACCCAGGAGCTTGTTCACCGCCAAAATGACACAGTCGGTGGGAGTTCCGTCCACGGCGTAAACCTGCTCCTTTATCCTCTCAACCCTCAAGGGGCGGTGGAGGGTAACAGCATGGCTAACGGCACTCTTCTCACGATCAGGGGCCACCACATAAACCTCTGCCAATTCTTCCAGCGTCTCCTTAAGGGTCATCAATCCCTGGGCGTACACACCATCATCATTGGACAAAAGAATAACCACCAGAACCCCCGGAAGGACTTGTTAAAAGACAGACCAAAAATGGTCGGGGCGAGCCGATTTGAACGGCCGACCACTGACCCCCCATGCCAGTGCGCTACCAGACTGCGCCACGCCCCGACTTTCTTGGTGCCGAAGGCGGGACTCGAACCCGCACGGGCTT
>QMPS01000184.1 GCA_003648675.1 Aquificota bacterium | reverse complement strand
CCTTTATCTGCTGATACCGCCGCCATCGGGCTATCTCTTGGTGATTCCCTGAGCGCAAAACCTGGGGCACCTCCAGCCCCCCAAAGATAGGGGGACGAGTGTATTGGGGATACTCCAAAAGGTTGCCAGCAAAACTCTCTTCCTCCAGGGACTCCCGGGAACCCAGCACTCCAGGCACCAGACGGGCCACCGTCTCTATGATAACCATGGCCGCCAGCTCACCCCCAGCCAAGACAAAGTCCCCCATAGAGACCTCACCGTCTATATAGGCTCGCACCCTCTCATCCACCCCCTCGTAACGGCCACAAATCAGGGTCACCGCCGACTCTCGGGCCATTTCTTGGGCCACGACCTGAGTAAAAGTCCTCCCTCGGGGAGACAAAAGGTAGGACTTGGCTTTTGGGTCTCGAGCCTTCACCTCCTCCACCGCCGCCACCAGGGGCTCAGGCTTCATCACCATCCCTGCCCCCCCACCGTAGGGCTCATCGTCCACTGTCCGATGCCTGTCGGTGGCGAAATCCCTGGGATTGACGGGGATTATCTCCAAAAGCCCCCTCTCTCGGGCCAGTTTGAGAATGCTGAAGTCCAAGGCTTCCAGGACCTCGGGAAAGATGGTCACCACGTAGAACCTCAACGGAGCCCCTCCAGGAGGTGAACCACCATGCGTCCCTCTTCCAAAAGAATAGCCCGAACCACCTCCTTTATGGCAGGAAGGAGAATTTCCTGGCCCTCCTTTCTCACCACATAGACATCGTGCCCAGCGGTTTCCATAATCTCTTCCAGCACCCCTAGGAACTCCCCCTCCTCGGTGTAAACCTTCAGCCCTAGAAGCTGATACCAGTAGTACTCTCCCGGAGGCAGGGGAGCCAACTCATCCAAGGGAATCTCCAGAGTGCCACCCACCAACTCCTGGGCTGCGCCCCTATCGTCCACGCCCTTGAACTTGAAAAGGAGGAGGGTACCGTGGGGGCGAATACCCTCGATCTCCAGCTCCCGGACATCCTCCTCCCGCCTCCAGCGGATGGTCAACCTCCCCTGGAAGTTCTCCAAAACATCGGTGAGGAGCACCCCCCGGACCTCGCCTCGGACCCCGTGAGCCTTCACCAACCTACTGAGAGCCACCCACTCCTTCTTGGAGCCCAAAGGCCACCTCCCAAAGAAAAAGAACGGGCCACAAGACCCGTTCACACCATCACTCGAAAACCCCAGCCTCCCAAAGGGGGAAAACCCTACTCCAGAATCTCTAATACCGCCCTCTTGTTGCTCTTGGTAGCAGCAGCCGAAAGGATGGTCCTCATGGCCCTAGCCGTCCTGCCTTGACGACCAATGACCTTCCCCAGATCCTCAGGTGCCACCCTGAGCTCTATCACCGTAGTCTTCTCCCCTTCAACCTCCACCACTTCCACCTTATCGGGATTGTCCACCAGCGCCTTCGCCATCTTCTCCACCAGTTCCTTCAACATGGAAACCACCTCCGTATCTAAATTCTACTTCCCCAACAAGGAGGCTGGAGCTACATCCCTGCTAGTTTCAACACGGCCCTTGCCTGACCAGTGGGCTGAGCACCCTTCTCCATCCAAGCCTTGGCCTTCTCCAGATCTACTTTGACCTGGGGAGGATCAGTCAAGGGGTTGTAGTATCCTAGAATGTCCAAAGCCCTACCATCGGCCGGAGCCCGGGAATCGGCCACCACCACCCGATAGAAGGGTTTCTTCTTGGCACCCATACGCATGAGTCGGATCTTTACCACTCTCTCACCTCCTCCTAGTGGAACATATTCATGAAATCGGAACCGAAAGGCATCTGTTTCATCTTTTTGGCCAGCTTGCCCTTGCCGCCTTTTCTAGCCCCTTTCATCACCTTCTGCATCTGGGCATACTGTTTCAGGAGCCTATTCACCTCCTGAACGGAAGTGCCGCTACCCCGGGCAATACGCCTCTTGCGACTAGAATTGATGATGGCAGGCCTCATGCGCTCCTGAGGTGTCATGGAATTTATGATGGCCTCCATCCTGGCGATTTCCCTATCATCTATCTTGGCGTGTTTCAGAGCGTCCTTTATGCCTCCCATGCCTGGTAGCATTTTTATAATTTGCTCCATGGAACCCATCTTCCTCAAGCCCCTGAGGTGCTCCCTGAAGTCCTCCAAGGTAAAAGTGCCTCTTACCAGTCGTTCTTGGAGCTTCTGGGCCTCCTGTTGGGAGAAGGCCTTCTCAGCCTTTTCAATGAGGGTAAGAACATCCCCCATTCCCAAAATCCGGGAGGCCATACGATCAGGGTGGAAGGGCTCCAGCTGATCCAGCTTCTCCCCAACACCCACAAACTTAATAGGCCGACCCGTCACAGCCTTGATCGACAGAGCAGCACCACCCCTGGCATCACCATCCATCTTAGTAAGGACCACACCGGAAAGATCTAACCTTTCATGGAAAGTCCGAGCCACGTTGGCTGCTTCCTGACCTGTCATAGCATCGGCCACCAGAAGGATCTCCTGGGGATGGACCAGCTCTTTTATGCGCTCCAGCTCTAGCATGAGGGGTTCGTCCACGTGGAGACGGCCTGCTGTGTCCATGATAACCACGTCCATACCTTCTCTCCTCGCCTTCTCCACGGCCCGGCCACAGATCTCCACGGGATCGCCATCCCCATGATAGACCTCTACCCCCACCTCCCTGCCCAAGGTGATTAGCTGCTCCACGGCGGCTGGACGATAGACGTCAGCGGCCACCAGAAGAGGCCACTTGCCCTGCTTCTTCAGCATGAGAGCCAGTTTGGCGGCAGTGGTGGTCTTACCGGAACCCTGGAGGCCCACCATCATGATGCCAGTAGGGGGTCGAGACGCGATGCTAAGCCCCTCGTGGCTTCCCCCCAGAAGCTCCTGGAGCTCCTCAGAAACCACCTTTATGACCTCCTGGGTGGGTGTAAGGCCCCCTCGGACCTCCCGACCTACTAACTTGGAGCGGAGACTCTCAGTGAACTGGCGCACCACCTGGATGTGGACGTCAGCTTCCAGAAGGGCCAAACGAATCTCTCTCAAGGTAGCATCCACCTCTTTATCCGTGAGGCGGACTTTACCTTTGAATTTACCCAGTATTCCCTGAATCCTATCCGACAGGGAATCGAACATGCGCACCTCTCCCTCTCGCGAGTAGGGTCCTGTTAATCCATATGGGTGCCCCTGTCAAGAACAGGTTGCTTTCCCCATCCTCCTTTGCTACCCTCCCCGGCAAAAATAGGGGTGAGAAATTGCCCAAACGCACAGATATAGAGAAAATCCTCATCATCGGTTCAGGCCCCATCATCATTGGCCAAGCTTGCGAATTCGACTACTCAGGCACTCAGGCCTGTAAGGTTTTGAAAGAAGAAGGCTTCACTGTGGTATTGGTCAACTCCAACCCCGCCACCATTATGACAGACCCAGAGATGGCCCACCGAACCTATGTGGAGCCCATCACTCCCGAGATAGTGGCCAAGATCATTGAGAAGGAGCGTCCTCAAGCCCTCCTACCCACCCTAGGAGGCCAGACAGCCCT
>QMPS01000183.1 GCA_003648675.1 Aquificota bacterium | reverse complement strand
GAAGAAGGCCTCCCAAGCCCAAGAGCCTCAGGCAGGCACCCCCACCACCCCTAAGTAGAGAATCGTCTCCTCCAAACCGTCTACTCCCAGTACCTGGTTCACCTCGTCATCGAAGAAGGCTCCTATGGTACAACACCCCAGGCCCAGAGCCGCAGCTGTCAGGTAGAGGTTCTGTCCCATGTGGCCAGCATCCAGGTAGATATACCTGAAGGCCCGCTCCCCGTACTTGATACGACAACGGTCTATCACCGCTGTCCAGAGAAAGACCACGGAACAAGAGGCCACCATGTCCTGCCCCAGAGCCGCCTGGGTGAGGGAGGGTGAATGATCCCCTTCCCTAATAAGTTCCAAAGAAAAAGTGGGCACGTGAAGGTGATAGACGCCCCTCTTCAACCCCTCCACTCTGTTGACCATGACATAAGTCTCCACAGGATACAGGGCCCCGGCGGAGGGGACTACCCGAAAGAGAAAACCCCACCGTCTCTCCCTCACCCCTCCCACAGACCACGCCAAGCGAGAGAGATCCTCCACAGATATAGCTTGGGGAGCAAAGTCCCTCACTGAACGCCTGGCCCCCATGACCTGCCATACCCCAGGCCCCGGCTCCTCCCCAGGGGGAGGCAAAGGAAAACGGGGAGTCTCAGGATAGGCCTTGTAATCTTCAGGATGGGATAAAATCCGGGAAGCAGGGGGCCTCTCCCTCCGGCTATACTTGGTCTCCCGCTGAAACTTCTCTCCCAAAGTCTCCATGGCTTTCCTCCATGAAACGGCAAAAGGCGCACAGGCCCTCCCAGGTGGGCTGGCCGCACCTTTTGCACTCCTTGAGCCCCTCCCTCTCCTCTTTGGCCACCCCCTCAAAGAGACCCTTGTTCTTCAGGAAAAGGGTGTAGAAACGCTGCTTGGTTCCAGGAGAGCGCCACTCCACCTGGTTCAAAACTCTTTTATAGCGCAGAGTGGTAGCCCCCTGGGAGTAAGGACAGGGCTCCTCCACGTACTCAATACCCCTCAAAAGGGTGTAAAGGGCTGACTCCTTCTCGGTGAGGAGGACTAAAGGCTTAGCTTTGCGGGCCAGCCTGGGATGCCAGGAGTCCAGCACTGGTGCTTGTCGGGCCAGATAGCCCACTTGCCAGTTGAGGAGGTTGGAGAGAAGGACCGCCGCCTCATCGTCCAAGTTATGGCCCGTGCAGAGGACGTCATACCCCCTGTCTGCAGCCACCCGGTTGGTGAGATACCGCTTGGCCATGCCACAGGTGGGACAGAGGACCCGACGACCGATCTTCTCAATACCTCTGCCCCACCAAGCCTCCAAAGACTCCACCACCAGCTCCAGCCCCCGAGATTGGGCAAAGGACTCCACCACCTCCCTGGACCGTGCATAGTAGTTGCCCCTGGAGATACCCATATCTACGAAGAGCCCCGCGGGCTCATAGCCCAAGCGGGCCAGGATGTCCCAAAGACCCAAACTGTCCTTGCCTCCAGAAACAGCCACCAAGATCCTCTGGCCCCGGGAGAACATCTTGTACCTCTTTATAGTCCGCTCTACCCGATCCAGAACATAGGCATCGAAGCACTCTTCGCACAGGCCCCGGTTCTGGGCCCTCAGGTTTATTACCGCCCTCTTCTTACACACCCTGCACTTCATGGCTCATCCCCTGGACAAGACCCACAGAATCTTCACCTCATCCTGGGGTTCCATGACCGCATCCTCCGTCACCACTTTGCCATTGATGAGCACCAGGACCTCCTCAGGATTGATGCCCTCCTTCTCCAAGAATCTAAGGACATTTATTCTGCGCTTAACTTCCCACTCCCGGCCTTCCATGACTATCTTGGCCATCAGTACCCTCCCAGAAAGAGAATGAAAGAGACAAAGGCCACTCCCCAGCAGTAAAAGGCAAACCAGACCAGGCGCTTCCTAGAGATGGCTTGGAGAAAGACTTTGATGGAAGCCAATCCCACCAGAAAGGCAGCCACCATCCCCCCTAAATAAGGCATAAAATGGGCTGCCGACAGGTCCTTCACACCTCTCACCTCCAGCACAAATGCCCCTAAAATAGCGGGAATGGCGATGAGGAAGGAGAAACGCCCCGCCTGTTCCCTGTCCATACCCAGAAGGAGGGCCGCCGACACGGTAGAACCCGAACGAGAGATACCAGGCACAATGGCAACCCCCTGGGCCAGCCCCACCAGAGCACTAGGGCCCCAGCCGAAACCGAACATGCTCTTGTCTCCGTAAGAGAACCGGTCAGCCACAAAGAGGATGAACCCCGTCACCACCAGGGTCCCCACCACCACCTTGGGACTATAGAACAGACCCTCCAAGGTTCCTTTAAAGGTGAAGCCCATACCCGCCGTCACCACCGTGGCAACCACGATATACAGCAGGAGTCTCCTCTCTTTCTTGGCCTCCCTGTCCACCAGGGAGCGGGCCAAAGACCACAGGTCTCTCCAAAAATAGACCACCACCGCCAGAAGGGTGGCACCGTGGACCAAAAGGTCGAAGAGAAGGTTATCCCCTTTAAACCCCAAAAAATGCTGAAGCAGGACCAGATGGCCCGAGCTGCTCACAGGAAGAAACTCGGTAAGCCCCTGGACAACACCCAGCAAAATGGATTGACTCCACAGATCCATTCTTACCCCCAATCCCTAAAGCCTATAGGTTTTGTCTGGTTTGTAAAGGCTCTCCTCCACCCACACCATCAAAGTCCTTTAAAGGGAATAGCCCAATTCCAGGGCCCTAAGGTTGAGCTCCAGCTGCTTCCCCTTTCCTTTAGGAGAAGACCTACGGAGTTCTCCCTGAACCACCTCCAGGGGCAACACCTCCGTCTTCCTCAGGAAAACTCCTAAGAGGATAAGATTGGCCACCTTTTCGCTTCCCAGATCCTGAGCCAGCTCCCCGGCGGGTACTTCCACCAGATCCACATCTTCTCTGGTAATCTCTTCTCTGGAGATGAGGGTAGAGTTGGTCACCAGGAGTCCCCCTTCTCTGAGCTGGGGGAGAAAGCGAGGAACCATACGGGAATGCATGAGGATCATGGTCTGAGGATGGGCCACCACAGGAGAGTAGATCTCTTCGTCAGAGATGATAACAGTACAGGTGGTATCCCCTCCCCTCTTTTCCACACCGTAGACAGGGAGCCAGGTGGTCTGGAGCCCTTGGGAAGCAGCAGCTCTGGCCAGAAGCTGGCCCATGAGGAGTATGCCCTGGCCCCCAATACCTGCCATGAAAGAGTCCACATACATGCCCATGTTAGATCTCCTTCTCCTTAAAGACCCCCAAGGGGAAGTAACGCATCATCTCTTCCTCTATCCACTGGTTGGCCTTCAAGGGACTCATCCTCCAGTTGGTGGGACAGGCCGACAGCACCTCTACCATTGAGAAACCCACCTGGTTGAGCTGCATCTCAAAGGCCTTTCTTATGGCCTTTCTAGCCTGCTTCACCCGAGCGGGGCTGTTGAGAGCCACCCGGGCCAGATAGACAGGGGCCTCTAGGGTGGAGAGCAACTCCACCATCCTGATGGGAAAACCCGAGTT
>QMPS01000182.1 GCA_003648675.1 Aquificota bacterium | reverse complement strand
TCCCCGGCCCAAAAAGGGCAAGAAGGGGGAGAGGGCGAACCTGCTAAGCTCCCCCCCCACATAGGCCAGAGGCTTCACCGTCTCCAAGCTCATGATGGCCACCGTCTCCAAGCCATACTTTCGGATGCGCTTGGCAGCCTCCTTAAGGATTCGTTCAACCTCCTCCGGGGGGAGGTCGTCGGAGTCGGTTCCTCCCATGTTTATGCATGCGGCGGCCAGGCTTATATGGGTTAACCGGCCTCGGCCCTAGCCCTCCTCAGCCTCTCCCTCATGGCCACCACGGAGGCCGAAACACCCCCCAACAGGTAGAGGGCTAACAGGGATTTGAAGAAGGGGGCCACGTTTCCCCGGGTGAAGGCTATTAGGCAGGCTATGGTGAAGACCCAGGAGAAGGCAGCGCTTTTCAAGGCCACGGGAAACTGGTTGCGGGTCGTCTTCCTCAACACAAGGTAGGTTGAGGTGGCGCTGCCTGCATAGTAGACTAGGTAGGAGAGAGCCCAGGGGGGCGTCCAGAGCTGGGACGCTTGGAGCCAGACATAGACCACGCCGTAGGCGAGTACGGCTGCCGCCAGGTAGTCGGTTACGCTTGGCTTCCTCTCTGGGCTATCCACAACACCCAGTTGGTTTGAAACATTAAAAAAATAGGGGTTATACTATTTGCAACCAATCTCGTAGTAGGAAGATTATTCGCCCTTGGTACATGCCGAACCTGCTCATAATGGTGTTCCCGAAGCTGGCGCCGAAGGCCAGCAGCATCATCCACCTGCCCACCCGGGGGATCCACCCCAGGGTGCCTGTGTGTATGTCCTCCCTGGTGAAGATGAAGTGGCTCAGGGCTGTGATCACACCCACGAAGGTGATGATGTTGTTAATGGTCCCAAAGGCGTCTGCAGCGATGAGGGGTGAGGTCGTCTGGGCTATTTGTTTGACGAAGTCGCTGTGGATGGCTGCTCTGATGCTGATGCCTACTCCGTTCCCAACGAGGAACGCTATGGGGTATCGGTACAGCCAGTAGTATTTGTCGTGGAACCTGGCGTAGAGCAGGATGCCCAGTATGAAAACCACGATGTAGATCATCTCCCCCTGGGCTAAATGGTTCCAGCCGTAGTCTCGGATGTTCTTTATACCCATGACAATGGCGTGGCCCGCGGCCACCCCAATGAAGGTGTTCTCAGCGAACTTGAAGACTACGTTGTCCCTGAAGGCGTAGCTGGTTGCAGCTATGGTGAAGAAGGCTGCTATCCAGATTTGTGCATCTGTGGAGACCATTAGGATTCCTCCTCCTTGGTTTTGCGGGTCATCCAGAATGAGATGTTCCCGATGGCGATGAACACCAAGACCAGGGTCTGGGTGAAACTCAGTATGTCGCTGCTTACGATGGCGTCTCCGGGGTGTCCCGTGAGGAACTCCAAGTCAGCAGCTCCCTTAATCCCATCCATGAGGCCCAATAATTGGCCCGAGTCGTAGTAGGGCTTGATGCTGGTGGTCATCATGCTCAGGCATCCCCCCAGCAAGGGCTTGTTGTACTGGCTGTAGGCCTGGTAGACCCAGCCCTCGGCGACTCCGCCGGCTGTGGTTAGGTAAGCCACCAGAGCAAAGTCGTCAGCCCCGTTGATGTTTTCCAGCAGGGGGAGCTGGGATATGGGTGTTCCCTGGTAGTCCGTGGATACTAGAGATTTGAGGTCCCCCAGGACGCCGGCCATGGCTGTCTGCTCGCCTGCAATATAGCCGAGGAAGACGTAGTCCTCCCCGTAGACCGCACCATAGTTTTCCTCCGGCTTAACCTCCTCCATAATCAACGGGTACATCATAGTCCCCTCTAGGGCGGTGGCCATGATGACTAGTTTCAGGTTCTTCTCGAACATTTGGTGGAACGCAGCGATGTTTCCAGGCCCCAGGCTTGGGTATCCACCCGAGCCGTACCCTATGTCAAATAGAACCACTGATCCCTCAGGCAGTTGCTCCACCGTGTTGTACCAGGCGCGAGACATATCTCCCGTTAGGATGGGTAGCCCCAGCGGCCTAATAGCTGGGATTATCATGGCTAACACCACCAGGGTCATCACGACCTCCCTGGGGACCGCCGTAAGTTTCTCCCACACAGACATGTCAACGCCTCCCTAGGTACCCGGTCTCCATGCCGAGCAGCGTCCTGATGCCGAGAATCACTGCGCCTATGCCGATGCCGATCCTGACTCCCCTGTATGCGCCGCTGACTATTGGTCCGAATATCCACTCCCTCATGTGGAAGAAGCCGGGGTAGATGGCTGGGAAGACAGGTGTGTTTCCCAGGATCACGAGTATAGCTGTGATGAAGAGGAGGCCTGCCTCAAAGTTCCTGGCCCGCAGCACTTTGTAGGCCCCATAGGCCATGTAGAAGGCCAGGCTGCTGTACATGGTGGAGCCTAGAGGTAGGTAGATGGCGTTGTAGAGCCATGAATAGGTTGGGCCTTGGTCGTATTGGCCTGTGGAGAGTCCTACCACCACGAAGACCGTTAGCATTAGTAGGAGCCAGCCGCTGAATAGCCAGTCCGAGCCCTCGCGCCTTTGGGAGATTCTTCTCCCATGGACCCTGAATAGGTTCACCGCGCCTAGTCCCAGGGCGAATCCCTGTAGGACCACGCCCCAGTTCTTGATTATGGTGAAGGTGTCTGTGATGGCTTGGACACCTGTGTAGTAGTCTAGGACGGCAATAATCCCCACTATGAAGGTTATTGCCAAGGGTAAGTCACGCTTATAGTCCATACTCATCTCACCTCGACAATATCTCCGTTATTATGTTGATGCCCGCGGTTGAGAGTAGGGCTCCGATGATGGAGATGATTATTGCTGCCATCTTGTACCAGTCTTGGGCTGCGATGCTACCGATCTGCTGGGGGTCCTTGGAGACGTAGGCGCCTGCGGCGAATATCTCCTCCCCGATGAGGACGTAGTCGCATAGGGCTGCGAAGAAGGGTATCTGGTATGTCCTAGCTGTACCCCCCACTTGCATGGCTCCCACCCTGTCGAAGGACTCGGCGAACATCATGCTTTCAGCCCAGAAGGGGCCGATCATGATGTTCCCCGCAGGCTTCATACGGGCGGCCATGCCAATGATTCCGCTGGCCCAGGCGAACTGGGTCCCAGAGAGGTAGGGCATCTGCTCGTCCACATCCAGCTCGTCAAGCTTTCCCTCAGCCCTGTAGGCGTCCCGCACCAGCTCCACAGCTACAGGCATGACGTCTACCCGGGCCTGGGGGGCGTAGAGCTTGGCCCCCAGCCTGGCGCATAGCTCGGCCACGTAGCTGAGTATGCTGAGCCCTGCAATGGTCTGGGTGGCGTATATGTCGGTGAACTGGCCCATGCCGATGATGTCGAAGACGGGCCGCCCCATCTCCACCGACCTACCGATGACCTCCTCTATGGCGTCTAGTCCGGGGATCCTGCGGATGTGAATCTTTCCCTCTTTACCCATGCCGACGGCCACGTAGGTGGCTACCCACGCCAGTATGAATGCTATTAAGGGGAATACTCTTCCTTCCGTTATCAATGCCATTGTTTTTCCTTCCGTTT
>QMPS01000181.1 GCA_003648675.1 Aquificota bacterium | reverse complement strand
TGATTTCCCGGTCTCTGACAGGGCGGGCGTCGGTCGGAAGGTATGTCTCGTCGAAGAGAGTTTTCCACCGCTGGGGATCAGCTTTCGTTTCCATTTCTTTTCTCCACGTGGGCTCCAAAGCTGAAGAGCCCATCGGAGGCGATGATGGCGGGCGAGCCGCCCCAGGGCTGGGAACGGGCGATCTCCAGTTCTTCCTCTTCTATCTGGACCATATCATCCAGCTCCCCTGACAGCCACATCTTCTCCAGGGTGGTACA
Organism: Aquificota bacterium; assembly: GCA_003648675.1. Taxonomy (GTDB): domain Bacteria; phylum Thermosulfidibacterota; class Thermosulfidibacteria; order Thermosulfidibacterales; family B14-G1; genus B14-G1. The sequence goes on along the minus strand of QMPS01000181.1, from coordinate 3,295 downwards.
GTCTGTCCACAGTGTAGTGCAGTAGTCCTTGAGGGCTTCTATTTGCTCAGGCGTAATGACCCTGGGTCGAAGGGCGATCTTGATGGGCCCCAGGAGATAGGTGAACCTTTGCTCCAGGGCCATGGTCTTTTGCATCTCCACCAGGTCTGCCAGGTCCTGGTGGCTTAGGGCAAAGAGGGCCCGGTTGATCCGGTCTACGGCTTCCCTTACCCCCATATTGGAGCGCAGGATGCCTAGGGGCTGGACCCCGCCGCCGCTGCCCACATTGGTGGGGACCAGGCCAAAACGGCATAGAAAGCCGAAGACTCTCCCTGGTCCCACCAGGCATCGGAAGTCGGTCTGGAAGGACTTCAGGACTAGGCGGCCCTCCTTATCGTCCAATTCGGGAATCTCCTCTGCCCAGAGGTGAAGGGGGATCTTCTCCTGGACGATGTACTCCTCTCCTTTCAGGGCGAGCTCTATAGCCTCGTCTGCGTCTTTGTGTACTCCGCCTACCCTTACTCCCCGTCCTGAGTATCCCCGGGTGGGTTTGAGGACCAGGTTCTCCCAATGGGCCCGAGTCCACTCTACTAGGTCTGCTATATCTTCACCCCGAGGGCCCTTGGTCTTTCGAGGGTAGAACCGACGGGTCCAGGGTGTGCGTCTCACGATCTCCGGGTGGAATGGGCTGTTGCGGGGACTGGTGAGGACCTCAAACATGCTCTTCACATTGATGGGCTCGGTGCCCCGGGGGTTGATCACCCGATTTTCTCGTACTGCTTGGAGCAGGGGGGTGAGGTTGTGTTTTTTATGGAGTTTTAGGAGCACGTCAGTGTTGAAATCCATGAATATCACGGACACGGGCTGTCCCCTGTAGCACACCCTGTCCTTTTTCAGTTCCAGTTCATGGGGGGCTGTGAGGACTCCCGTTATGCCGTCAACCTCATTGAGGCGACGGGCGAGGTTGATGTTCTCTGTGACATCCTCTAGGGTTTCCTCTTCAGCCACTACGGCTATGACACCTGGGTTGGAGCCTTCCCGGGATCGATGGAGATTGACCAACATCTCTGCAAAGCCCACCACCGGATAGAGGAGGGGATGGTCAAAATCCAGGTCTACCCCCGTGGGACGGATTTGGTTAAGCTTCTCCCACACCGCCTTCCCGATCTCCTGGGTGGTACGCTGGTAGTCCCATCCCCCAGGGCTGCCTAGGTTCCATTCCGAATGGTATCCCCAAAACCCTCTCAAGCCTTTCCTCCATTAATGGTGTTTTTAAATAAAGGATATCCCTGGGGGCGTAAAGGTAGGGATTAGTCTTTCGAGATTTTTTGCCGGGAGAGTACGTGCTCCAGATTGTCGAAGCCGATCTCCCCCTGGCTCAGGACCTTGAGGGCGAACTCCACGGGATTGTTCTCACCAAACTTCTGGTAGAGGTGGCGAAAGCGACGAAGGCCCACAGTGTAGCATAGCTGGTATCCTGGGTTTAGTGCGTATTTGCGTACCGTGGAGAGGGCCTGGTTTTTGCTCATGCCAAGGGGTGTCAGAATCTGGGCTGCGGAAGGAAGGTCCCTCTTTCCTGTTTGGATGTCCAGATCCACTCTGCCCCGGATGGCGCGCCAGAGGCGGCGCTTGGCTAGAAGTAGTCCATCAGCTGGTCCCCGGAAGTAGCCTGTATGGGCCATGAGTTCCTCGGCAAAGCAGGCCCATCCTTCGTAGAAGAGGGGAAACTCTATGGGTCGCCGCAGAGCCCGATCCAGGCTCCAGCGGTGGATGTCCAGCAGGTGATGGCCGGGATAGGTTTCGTGGGCTGCTAGCATTTGGTAGTCCAGGGGTGGGGTCTCGGCCAGAGCATTTATGACCCAGAATGTGCCACCTTTTGGAGGGTGCCCTGGAGGCATGGTGTAAGAGGAAGCGCTCCTAATGGCTGAGAGGTGGGATGGCGTAGGGGCCACCTGGACCGGGCAGGAGAGGAGGAGTTCCTCTGAAATGAGACCATGCTCCAAGCAGTGGTGTCCCAGCTGAAGGACCGTTTCTCTGTACAGGTCGAGGATGCTCTCCTGGTGCAAGGGGGGAGGGCATAGAGAGTCCAGCACCTGGAGCCATGAGGATCCCGGAGAGAGGCGGTTGGCCTCTCGGGTCAAGATGGCCTCCGCTTCTTGGATTTCCCTGTCCAGCTCGTAGTAAATCCCTTCTATGTCCGTGTCACAGCCCAGGTGATACCGGACGATTGCCTCCAAGAGCTCCCCGTTCAAGCGGAATTCCTTGGTGGTTGGAATCCGTTTGAGGTGCTCTCCCAGGCGGTCCAGAGCTTCCAGGACGGGGGCCAGGCCGGGCCGCAGGGATTGAAGGGAGGCTATCCATGTTCGGGTCTCTTTTAGCATCTCCAGACCCAGGTCGCGGAAAAGAGTGGGTACTCTCTTTAGGTTGGCCCGGGCCTCATCCAGGAATGGAGGAAGATTTTTCACCCGTTGGTGCCAGAGGTCCAGATCTTCGTCCAGGGTTTGGCTCAGGCCTATGGAGGCGATGGTTAGATAATGGGTGGGCTGGGATTCATGGAGGCGCACCTGGGTGAGTTCTTCCTGAAGGGTAGAGATGAGCCGGTGCAGGATGGAGATATCAATGGCAAGGTCCAGGGAATCTGCTTCCTTCTTCTGGCGGGTGAGCTCTTCCTTCCACTGGGATATTTTGTGGGTGAGGTCTTGGATGGTGCTGGGGGAGAAGTCGTCCCATTGGCACCAATGGGGATTTGGTGGAAGCTGGGGGAAGTAGTAGAACTCGTCACTGGAGGTGCACACGGGAAACGCCCTTACCAGGGTTTGGAATATCTCTGTGGCTGTGGCCTCCACCATGTGGGGGGAGCCGCCACCCTCAGTATTTACCTGGGTTTTTCCTTGGGGTCCCATGGTGGTTTTTACTGTCCCTTTAAAGTGGTTTGATATCCTGGTTCAAGGGTTCTCGATTCAGGTTTCATAACGCCCTCTGTTGCTCATTGGCAAGGGGTTTGAGGTTTTGGAGTTGTGTGGGTCATTGTCGCCCCGTTGATTGTCTGGTCAATAAGGGCGAGAAAGGTGGCGAAGGCGAGAAAAGCGAGAAACGCCTTACGACTCACACCTAACCCTTCCGCCCTCACGATTTGCGACTCACGGCCTTTTTGTCCTTCCTGTTTCAGGAGCCGGGGCCTTGTGGTTTTGAGTGGGTTTGAAAAAGGTAAGGGGGAGGAGGGCTGACCTTGAATCAGCTCTCTTTTTCCTCCACCACCTTCACCCTCACCACATGGGCAGGGGAAACTTTCACCAAGCCAGGCCTGCCCTCCTGC
>QMPS01000180.1 GCA_003648675.1 Aquificota bacterium | reverse complement strand
GAATGGAATGAGCTGTAATGACCAACCTTTGGGATCGCTCTTCTCGTAAATGCCCCTTTTGGGGACGACTTACACTGCATTTGAAGTGTTTCCCTCCAGAGCTGGACATGGGGTAATTTTTCAAAGGTTTCACTCCTCTGGCGGGAAGGGTCTGTCGAATCTGAAAACGGTGCCTTTCATAAGTGCCACTTTTTCTCCTCCCTGACGCGTAACTTCTATCAGGTAGGTGGCTGTGCGCCTGCCGAGGTGAACTTCTCGGGCCTGGGCCACCACTTGGTCCCCCTCTACGGCAGCCTTGAGGAAGCTGAAGCTTACCTCCAGTGCCAGGGCCGTCTGGCCGTGACTATTACTGGCCAGTGCAAAGGCCAGGTCGGCCAGGGTGAAGAGGACGCCTCCATGGCACACGTTTGCGGCGTTGAGGTGTTTGTCATCCACGGTGAGGGTTACTCGGGCGTAACCCGGGGTCACTTCTTCGATTCGGGCTCCCAGTAGTCCTACCAACCGGTCGTGCTTGCCAATGTAGTTCTTTACCTTCTGTGCTATCCCTTCAGGTCCTTTCATACTACGCCTCCTTTATGGTCTCCTCCGTTGGTAACATCTTCTCCATACGGGCTATAACTGCAGATCCGCAGGCGTCGCCCCAGACATTCACCGTGGTTCTGCACATGTCCAGGATACGATCCACGGCCAATATCATACCGATGCCTTCCAAGGGCAGGTTCACAGCCTTTAGTACTATAACCATGGTGACCAGTCCCGCTCCAGGGATGGCGGCGGCTCCAATGGAGGCCAAAGTGGCTGTGAGGGAGACGGTGAGCTGTTGGGGTAGAGTGAGGGTGATGCCGTAAGCTTGGGCGATGAAGATGGCTGCCACGGCTTCGTAAAGGGCCGTACCGTCCATGTTTACGGTGGCTCCCAGGGGTACCACGAAGCTCACCACCTCGTTGGGCACCTTGGCGTTCTTCTCTAGGCATTCCATGGTGACTGGTAAGGTAGCAGCACTGCTGGCTGTGGAGAAGGCTGTGGCTAGAGCAGAGAGCATGGCCTTGAAGAAGGTCCAGGGGGAGAATAGGCCCAGGAAACGGAGCAGGCTAGGGAGTACAAGAAAAGCATGGACGCCTAACCCGGCTAGCACGGTAAGCATGTAGAGGGCTAGGGGTTTAAACACCGAGAGGCCCATCTTTCCCACCGTGGTGGCCATGAGTGCGAAGACTCCCAAGGGAGCTAGAGCCATGATCCATTCTGTGAGTTTCATCATCACTTCATTGAGGGCGTCGAACAGGGAGATCAGGGGACCGCTTTTGTCCTTGGTGGTGGCTAAGGCGCTCCCCAGAAGGATTGAGAAGAAGATGGTGGGGAGTACCTTGTCTTCTGCCAGGGCTTTGAAAATGTTGCTAGGGACCATCTCCATAAGCACGGACAGGACAGAGGGGGGAGTGCTGCGGGTTAAAGTGGTTCCTGTTCCGCCCCCTTGGATCATCCCTGCTCCGGGGTGGAGAAGGTTCACCATGACCAGCCCGATGAACGTCGCCGTGAAGGTGGTACCGAGATAGTAGACGAGGGTCTTTCCTCCTATGCGACCCAGGTTTTTTACATCCCCTATGCTGACAATCCCCATCACTATGGAGGCTAGGATGAGGGGCATGATTAGCATCTTCAATAGGGAGATAAAGATCTTCCCCAGAGGGGCTACCATGACGGCTTTTTCTCCTAATAGGAGTCCTACGAAGATTCCCGCTGCCATGCCCAAGAGGATTTGGGTGTGGAGCTTGAGTTTAGGACCCATCTACCTTCTCCACCTTCGGTTGGACAGGCTACCAGGCGCCGCCGCCACCGCCTCCTCCGCCTCCTCCAGCGAAACCGCCTCCACCAGAACCCGAGGATCGGGGGGCGGAAGCCAGGGCTGTGGCGGCCTCTCGGGAGAAGTGATCCATGGAGTGGCCTAAGTAGATGGGGGAGTAGGGGCCGTAGGTTCGGTACCACCGAGGCGGCTCTTGGAATAGGCCTTCAAAGGCAGTGGCCCATCTCTCTGCCTCGCCAAAGGCGATGGCATAGGGAAGGGCTTCTTCAAAGACCCGTGGGATCTCTTCGGGGGAGAAGAGCTTTTCTATGACGGGTCTCTCCACCCGTGAGACGAATTCTTCGTAACCCTTGAGGTGTTCCCAAGCCAGCCTGCCCTTGGCTGTTTTTCTAGGCATGATTTGGCCAAAGGCTATCAATAGGGCCGCGGTGCCCATGCCTGCTACCATAATAGGCGCTGGGGGCGTGCCCATGAAACGACCCGCAAAGGAGAAACCTATGACGGTAAGTATGGCTACTGTCACTCCGATGGCCCGGTAGGTGTTGCGCACCGTGGCGGGGTTGTGGAGGAAGTAGCCTTTCCTCTTGAGCACAGAGAAGACGCTGTCCCTGATGGTGGGTAGGTGTTCGTAAAATTTCTTCTTCAGACCGGAGAGGCGCTGGGTGTCTCCCATGGGGAAGAGGGCTGAGAGGAGAGTGATGTCGTAGGGAGAGTTGTGGAGGCTTCCCTTTCCCCCTTTTTGTCTGTGGAAGATGTAGTCTCTCTTTTTACCGAAGAGGAATCCTTCTTCTTCCACTTCTTCGATGGTGAGATAGCCCCTTCTGGCTAGATCTACGATCTCAGCAACCACATCCCTCATGTCCATGCGCTCGTCTATGAGACAGCCGGCCTCAAGAGGCGTCATGTCTTCGGGGGGATGGTATCGGACCTGGATAACTCCTCGTCCACCTATGTCCCTACCCCTGGTCCGCCAGAGCCAGTAGAGGAGGGCAAAGAGAGCTGCTAGGTAGAGGGAGACGTGAAACCACGGAGATCCTAGTATGCCAGGCCCCGTTTCTATCTTCACCAATCCTGGGGGCCATCCTACGGCCACAGTGAGGCCTTCATGGGGATAGAGGGGACGGGTGACGGTAAACCTTATCGCTGATCCCTCCCTTTCCCAGGTGCAATTCCTGGCCCTGCTTCCCCTGGCTCCAGTGTAGCAAGCTACTTGAATGTCTTGGTCTTCGATGGGTAGGAACACTGTGGCCTCTGCCTTCTTGATGGGTACGGCCCAACCTGTTCCTATGGCGTTCCAGTAGAGTTCGTCAACTTCGTTAATATGGTAGAGAGCGTACTTTACCCGATAGTCTATGACGTAGGTCTGGATGCCACTAATTAGCTTGTTGGTTCTCCCTATCCTGATTTTGAGCCAATTCCCGCGACGAAAGAGCTTTACCTTTCGAGGGCGGGCCATGTCGTCGCTGACGGAAATCTCCTTTATTTTAAGTCTGTGCTTCTTGCCTAGGGGGTCTCTGAAGATTAGGGGGATGTCTCGGTAAATACCGTGACGGCGCTCGCCGCCGAAGTCCACCACGATCCTCTCCGAAACTCGAAGATCGCTCGATTTCTCTACGTGGATCTCTACTTGGTATTCATTGATGACCCAGGCCCGCAGGGAAGAGGGGAGTAAAATTGCAAAGAGAAAGAAGACCGCCACTGCCCGTTTCAAGGCTCAGTCCTCCTTAAAATTCTACTCGGGGTACGCTTCTCTCCCCTTC
>QMPS01000179.1 GCA_003648675.1 Aquificota bacterium | reverse complement strand
GTACGATAACGTGCTGCTCAGTGCAGAGATTGTAGACGACAGATACCCTGTGAAGGGGTTCAGCGTATACATGGGGTGGGGGATGAGCATAGTCAAGAGGATAATAGCTAAACTGGAAAGCCTCCTGGAGGCCAACGGAAACAAGCCGATGCAGTTCCCAGTCGTCATACCGGAGGACTCCTTCAGCAAGGAGGAGGAACACATCAAAGGCTTTAGCAGTGAGGTTTTCTGGATTACCCATGCGGGTGAGAACGAGTTGGAGCGGAGGCTGGTGTTGAGACCCACCAGTGAGACAGCCATCTACCCCATGTTCAAACTCTGGATCAGAAGCCACCAAGACCTCCCACTGAAGATGCATCAAACCTGCAACGTCTACAGATACGAGACCAAGGCCACCCGGCCCCTATACCGGGGGAGAGAATTCCTCTGGAATGAGGGCCACACAGCCCATGTGGACTACGAGGATGCCGAGGAAGAGGTGAGAGCAGCCATAAAGGCCTACAGGGAGGTCTACGACGCCTTGGGGCTCAGCTACCTGTTGGTGAAGAGGCCTGTATTCGACAAGTTCGCTGGGGCAGACTACAGCGTGGCCTTCGACACATGGAACCCCGATGGGAAGGTGAACCAGATAGGCACTGTCCACCAACTGGGAACCAACTTCTCCAAAGCTTTCGAGCTCACCTACGAAGACCCCCAGGGGGAGCAAAGGCTCTGCGTGACAACCTGCTATGGAATGGGATTCGGGCGAACATTGGCCGCAGTGATAGCCCACCATGGAGACGACCACGGCTTGGTGTTACCTCCATGGGTGGCTCCCATCCAAGTGGTCATAGTCCCAATACTGTTCAAAGGGAAGGAGGGGGAGGTCTTGGAATACTCGAAACAACTTCTGGACATACTGGAGAATGCAGGCATAAGAGCGCATTTAGACGACGACAACAGGCTGAGCCCTGGAGAAAAATTCTTCAAATGGGAGATGTACGGGGTGCCGCTGCGGGTTGAGGTGGGCCCAAGGGAGGTCTCCTCTAAAACAGCCATGCTGGTTCGCCGAGACAACTTTGAAAAAATCTCCGTAGAGTTGGAGGAGTTGGAGGCCAAGGTTCTCCACCTATTCGAAGACATAGTGGAGAACCTCAGAGAGCGAGACAGGGCGACGCTGAACCAGATGGTGGTGGACGCCTACGACCTGGACCAGCTAAGGGTCTACATGGACTCCCGCTTAATAGTGCGTGTCAACTGGTGTGGAGACCCCGACTGCGCCTTCCGCATAAAAGACGAGGTTAGCGGGGAGGTTAGGGGGACCCCCTGGGAGAAAGACGCCCAGCCCTCAGGCCCCTGCATAATGTGCGGAGACGAGGCTAAATACGTGGCCTTCGTGAGCCGCACCTATTAGAGCCTCAACCTCATACCATCGAAGGCGATCTCCATCCCAGCCTCCTCCACGGCTTTCCGCTGGGGGTTGGCAGGGTCTAAAACAGGGTTGGTGTGGTTCAAGTGGGTGAAGACCACTCTACCCACCCCAGAGTCTGACAGAGCCACCAATGCTTCCTCCATGGGCACATGGCCCAGCTGCTTGCTCGTCACAGGAATATTGCTTACCCTACGCAGCTCATCGTCCCACCAAAAGGTGGCATCCAGTAGGAGAACGTCAACGTCTTCAATCAACTCCATGAACCAAGGGTCCAGTCGACCTAAATCCGGGGCGTAAACCAGCTCACTGCCACCCCCAGAGACCTTGTAAACATAGGTGGAGGAGGGGTACTTGGAGCCGTCCTCTAGGGTCTGGGTGTGGGGGGCCTCAAACCCCATGAATTTCACGCCGCCCACATCCACGGGGACACCTGCCTCCAACTCCAAGGGTTTAACATAGTCCCTGGCCAACCTGCCCAGAGCCCCGAAATAGTTTGGCCGGCCTGGTGGGCCAAAGAGAAACTCCAAGAGATCGGGGGGCCCATAGACGGGTATGCCAAAGCTCTTGCCAGTGCAAAACTCGGCCAACCCCACAGTGTGATCCGCGTGGCCATGGGTCAAAAACACGGCCTCCACCCTGCTCTCCCTAAAACCCTCTGCGTTGAGGGGCCTGGGAGTCAACCCATGGTGCTCAAGCTGGGCCTTCAAGTCATGGCCGGCATCTATCAGAGCATACTTCCCATCCCCCACCTCCACAGCCAGCGAAGACCTAGTCCGCCGCTGACCTGGCTCCAACCGGGCTCGACTGCAATTAGGGCAACAACAATCCCACTCTGGAACCCCTCCTATGGAGGCAGAGCCCAAGACTATGGCTTCCACGGAATCGATACCCGCTCACCACAGGTTAAAGTATTTGGACAGGTGTAGGAAACCATAGCGAGAGGGTGATGAAGGAGGGAGTCTACCAGCCAGGGGAGGACTCGTATCTGCTCCAAGGCTTCGTGGAAACCCTGGTGGAGGGACGGGTGTTGGACATGGGAACCGGCAGCGGGATTCAGGGATTCACAGCTGCTCAAAAGGAGGAGGTGGACTGGGTTTTAGCGGTGGACATCAACCCCCAAGCACTAGAAGCAGCAAAACAATGGGCACACAAACACGGGGTTTCGGATAAAATGGAGTTCAGGGTCAGCGACCTCTTCCAAAACGTGGAGGAGAGGTTCAACTGGATCGTATTCAACCCGCCCTATCTCCCTGCTGAGGGGCCAGCAAGTGAGGCCAGCTGGGCAGGTGGAGCCGCTGGAACGGAGACTATAGAACGATTCCTGGGGGAGGCCCCCAACCACCTACTCCCAGGGGGAGCCATACTCCTGGTATACTCTTCCCTAACCGGCTTGAAGGAAGACTCCCTCCGAGGCTACAAGTGGGAGGTGTTGGGGAAGCGAGACCTTTTCTTTGAGACTCTTTTCTGTGTGAGGCTTAGCCCATCCTAACGCCGATCCCAAAACCAATGAGGATCCCACCGGCGAGAGGCAGGTTCGATAGGATGGTGCCTAGAACCCCCTCCATCTCGGAGAGGCTGGACAGAGCTGTGTTCCCCCATGCCTCCACGCCTAACCAGTCTACAGAGATCAGGCCCTGGCTCTCCAGGTAGATGAGGCCCAGGGAGAATAGGCCCAGGATCACCGCCACCAGCTTGGCCACCTTCTTGAGGGCGAAGCCTATGCAGAGCCCTATTACTCCTCCCACGCCCAGCTGGGTGATTAGGGGGGTGAGGAAACTCGACTGCTCGCTCATGGAGGATTCTATGGTTGAGGGGTTATAAAACATCTTATCGATGTATGTGGGTCCCAGTTTTACCCTCTAAGGCCTCCGATGCCTTATCCAGGCTGGTGATGATGGCGGATTCCCCACCCGCCTCCACAAACCCTATAGAAGCCTCCACCTTGGGGCCCATACTCCCAGCCTTGAAGTGGCCCTCCTTCAAGTACTGCTTCGCCTCCTCCACCCCCAGGCTGCCGAGGGGCTCCTCCTTGGGAGTGCCGAAGTTGAGAAAAGCATGCTCGACGTCGGTTAATATGAGGAGAGTGTCAGCCTCCACCTCCTGGGCTAGCTTAGCCCCAGCCCGGTCCTTGTCAATGACGGCGTCAACCCC
>QMPS01000178.1 GCA_003648675.1 Aquificota bacterium | reverse complement strand
TGGATGAAGAGACCCCTCACCTTCACAGCATCCCCCACCCGGCCCATGAAACCTGCCAGTCTGGGAGAAGCCCACCGACCGCATGGACAAGAATCCTCCAGAAACTTGGAGAGGTCCCCCGTACCGAAGCGGATAAGGGGATAAACGGGACTCAACAAAGTGACCACCACCTCACCCACCTGCCCAGGAGGCAGGGGCTCCCCCGTGACAGGATCACAGATCTGGACCACCATGTCTTGGGCCAGGTGGAGACCTTCCTTCTGGGAGCACTCAAAGCCTATAGTGCCCACATCGGCAGTCCCGTAGCACTGGTAAGTATCTATCTCCCACTCATCCTGGAACATGTTCCGGAGAGAAGACGGCAGGGGCTCGGCGGAGACCAGTGCCTTCCTAATGGGAAAGCTTCCGGGACCCCAACCCTTCTCCCGGGCCACCTCCAGCAAGGCTGCCAAGAAACTGGGGGTGCCTACAAAGCCCGTAATTCCCAGCTTGGTGATGATCTCCACTTGAAGCTCCCTGTTCCCCACTCCTGTAGGCACCACCACAGCTCCCAAAGCCCTCAAGCCCTCATCGTACATGAAACCGGCAGGCGTAAGGTGGTAGGAGAAAGTGTTCACCACCAGGTCCCCAGGACCGAAACCCGCCGCCTCCAGGGCCTGGGCCCTCCTCCAGTAATCGGGCACCGCACCCTGAGGATCGAAGATGGGCCCGGGGGAGACAAAGATGCGGGCCAAATCTTTCACGTCCACGGCCAGAAGACCGCCAAAGGGCGGAGCCTGAGTCTGAAGAACCCCCAGCTGATCCTTCTTCAACACGGGAATCCGAGCCAGCTCCTCTTCTCCCCGGATATCCTCGAGGGCCAAGCCCGCCTCCTCCATACGCGTCCTTAAAGCAGGACACCTCTCCCATGCCAGGGCCAAAGTCTCCCTTATTCTGACATCATCCATAGCTCCCTCCATCAATCTGGCAGGAACATCGCCTCCGTCCTGGCCACAACCAGCTGCTGGAGGCGGTAAATAGAAGCAAAACTGTCTTTAAGGATCTGCCGCTCCCGCTTGGTGAGACGGGAAGGATCAACGTGATTGTGGAGTTTCTTCCCTTCTTTGAGGAGTTGAATGTGATTCCTAATCCTCAGGGTGAGGAGAAACTGATAGGTATAAATAAGCTCGTCGGCCTGATCCCTGGTGAAGGTGCCCACTTGGGCCAAGGCTTCAATCCGGTCGAAGGTGTTGGTCTCCCTGATCCCCTCCACCAAGGCCAGGGACCTTACCCCCTCTACAATTGGGAGACAGCCTCTAAGCTTGATATCTATGGCGTTTTTGTGTTCCCCCGACTTCTCCACGATAAAGCGACCAAAAAGGCCTATGGGAGGCTTGATCTCCGCTGAAGACTTGCCCATACGGGCCACGAATCCGGGATAGGTCTTGACGTACCGAAAGATCATCTCCCACAGACGACTCACCAGTCCTTTATCGCCGTAAATACCTCTCAAATCAAAGAACATACTGCACCTGAGCATCACCTCCCGGGTGGGATGGAGAAACCACTCCTCCAACACCTCCCTCCAGGAGACCATAGAACGCCGCCATAGGGGGTTGGTGGCCATCATCTTCCCCGGACACAGGGGAAAACCGCAGGCATCCAAGGCGAACACCACCTTCTCCGCCAAGGCTTGAAAGTAGCCGTCGACATCCTCCCCCTTTTCCCCAGCGACGAAGACCAAGCCGTTGTCCTGATCCGTCCTCAGGGTCTGCTCTCTACGGCCACCGCTACCGAAGATCATGAAACAGAAAGGAACCGGGGGAGGCCCTTTCTGAGCCTGAAGCTCTCTCAGAGATATGTCCACCACCCGAGAAATGACTAGGTCGTTGAACTCGGTGACCACCTCACAGATCTCTCTCACCGAAGCGTTGTCCGCCATGAGGGCCTCAATGATGAGGGGTACCTGTTTGTGGGTATCCCTGAGTTCTTCAATGGAGGTGGCCCGGGCCGCTCTGTCGGTGAGCTCTAAAATGTCCTCAGTCTTGGATCTCAGAAGCTCCCTTTGGGTCAAAATGGCAAAAGGCTTGCTGGCGGCGTCCACCACCAACAGGTGGCGCACCCCGTGGCGGAGCATGAGGAGCAGGGCCTGATAGGCAAAGTCGTTGAGAGTCACGGTGATGGGATTGGTGGTCATGATGTCACCCAGCACAGCCCCAGTACACCCCCCGGCCAGGTACCTGGTCACCATATCCCTGTCAGTGACTATGCCCACGGGTTTTCCGGCCCTCATCACCACCAGGGAGTCCACCCCCTCCCTTCTCATGAGGCGGGCGGCGTCCACCACGGACATCCCCTCGCTGGCCAGAACCAGCTGCTTTTCCCTGAGGACCTCCCCTACCCGATGGCGCAGGAGGGATGTGTCCACGATACCCACCTGGGGCTCCCTGGGAAGGACCCGGGGCAGATCCTCGTAGATGTGGGCCATTCGCCTGCCCATAAGCTTGCTTAACTTCTGATAAAGCTCAGGGTGCTTGTCCATGAGACGTGAAAGGCCATCCCAGGGAAGGCAGTAAATGAGAGTCTCCTCCACAGCCTGAGCCGAATAGGGATAAGGGCCCCGGGTGATAAAAGTCTCCTCTCCCAGCACCTCCCCTTCACCCCGATAACCCAGAACCACCTCCCGGTCCTCCTTTTCAATGAAGACCTTCACCAATCCCCACCTGATGAGGATAAGGGCAGGTTCAGGTTCATCCCCTTTCCTGACAATCAGGGTGCCCAGCTCAAACCTCCTCTCGTAAAGACCTTGGAGGAGTTCAACCAAATCCTCAGGGGGGATCTTATCAAAAGGTCTCACTTCCCTTAAGAAATCAAGCTTATCCATGATCTTTCCCCCTCACCCAGGAAATAATTTCCTCAAAAGCCTTGATCTTCTCCAGGTCGTCCTCGGGCAACTCCCGGGGATGGACCTCGAGGGAGATGCTCTCCCTGTATCCCGCCCTCTTCAAGAAGTCTACGAAACTCCTCAATTCCAAACACCCTTTACCAGGCCAAAGATGCTCTTTCCAGGGGGCAAAATCGCTAAAGTGGATATGGTTAACCAGACCATTCTGATTAAGCATACAAAAGGTTTCCACTAGGTCCCAGCCCCAAGTCCCTGTGTGAGTGGTGTCCATGGTGATACTTAAATTTCTCTCTTCAGCGAAGGAGGCCAGCCCCTCTCGGGTGTTAGCAGAAAAGAGATTCACCTTTATACCCCCCAAAGGGAAAGCCGGCATGACTTCTAGGGAAAGAGCCACCCCCTGCCCCACTTGAGAAAAGTCTTTAATCCCCCTAAACCACCTAAGATATTTAACTTCAGGGGGAAACCTCCTTGGCGGATGAAAAACAACCTTTGAAATCCCCAACCTTTGGGCAAGTTCAACAGATCTCAAAAGGGAGTTGATCTTTTCTCCACTGCCCCCATCTACCACAAAGGGAGCGTGAATCACCCTTATTGGGGCTATCCTAGAAAGGGCCCTTAAATACTCTTCCACCCTGGGTCTTCTGTAGACCTCGTTGGCCACCAGTTCCACGCCATCGAAGCC
>QMPS01000177.1 GCA_003648675.1 Aquificota bacterium | reverse complement strand
CGTCTATCCGGAAGCCCTCCAGGGGATCACCACCATCTTGCCCGGCCACCTCAACCTCCAAAAAGAAAGGCCCGGATCTTAGCCTTCCAAGATCCGGGCCTTTCTTTTTGGAGGTTGAGGTGGCCGGGCAAGATGGTGGTGATCCCCTGGAGGGCTTCCGGATAGACGAGTCCACCAAAGGATGGCTGCTGACTCTATACAAGGCCTTTGCCGTCCCTTCGGTGGTGGCTGCGGTCTGCATCTTTTCAGACCTTCTGCTGCCTGGAGGAGGGATGGATGGAGGCAGAGTGGTGGGTAAGGGTATCTACTTTACGGAGGGAGTGCACAGGTACGTGGAGATCCGGGGAAAGCACTTTCACTACCGGGAAGAACTGAGCAGAAGGGTCTTTGGTCTGCTGAGAGAGGGGGATAGGGTGGTACTCTACCTCACTCCCCTTTTCAAAGAGGTGAAGAGGCTGGAAGTCTTCAGGGGACAGACCAGGCTGGGAGCCTTCAGGGTTAAAGAGCCTTTCTACATGGTGGTGTTTGGCCTCTTCGCCCTCTCCACGCTCCTTCCTTTCTGGCTGGGTAATGAGCTCTTTTCCAGAAGGTTCTTTGTTCTGGTGGTGGCTTCACCTCTTCTGGCCTTTGCTTCTGTGGTCCTTTTGATAAAGCTATGCCTGGTCCTTCTGGGAGTGATGCCCAGATTGTGACCCCCCACCCAGGTACACTTCTTTCACCTTTCTGTATTGGGCTCCCTGGGGGGAGAGAATACTTTCAAAGAGGATGACGGAGGTCGCTTCCATTCTATCCCACTCCTTTTCCTGGAACTCTTTACATGTTTGATGGACCAGTCTTCTCGTCCTCTCCAGGGGATTCTTAAATCGGGCAAGGGTGAGGTGGGGTTTGAAGGACTTGTCATTCGGCGGGAACCCCAGCCGGACTAGTCCCTTTTCTATGATCTGGTAGAGCCTCTGGAGAGTGGTGGTTCCCTCTTTCACTCCCACCCAGAGGACCCTGGGCCTGGCAGGGTGGGGAAAGGCTCCCAGTCCCTCTAGGGAAATTTGGAAGGGGTCAGCTTCCTCGGCCACCTCTTCTAGGAGCTGTTCAATGGCTTTCACTTGGTCTTCTTCTATGTTGCCTAGGAACCTGAGGGTGAGATGGATATTCTCGGGAGGCACCCATCTCCCCTTGATGTTCCTGGATTTCAGGTCATTGATAAGCTTTCTAAGGCTTTCTTTGACCTGGGGGGAGAGTTCCATGGCGATGAAAGCCCGCATTTCCTATCCCCCTTTGGCCAGGGCCCTTCTCAAATGGTCCAGAGCGGTTTTGACGGCCAGGGTTTTTACCCCTAGCCTGTCGGCTTGGAACCGGTACTCCGCTACCTCTGTGCTTTGGGGAAATCGATAGCCTATATAGACTAGTCCTATGGGTTTCTCTGGTGTATCCCCCGTGGGGCCCGCTATACCTGTCACCGAGATTCCTACATCTGTTCCTGTGCGTTCCACTAACCCTTTCACCATGGAGCGAGCCGTTTCTGAACTGACAGCAGTGTAGCGATTCAGTATTTCCCAGGGCACTCCTAGGAGCCTGTGCTTCAATTCGTTGGTGTAGGTGACAAAGCCACCCAGAAAGTAGTCGGAGCTGCCAGGTACATTGGTGATGGCGTGGGCCAACATGCCCCCTGTACAAGACTCGGCTGTGGATATGGTGAGGCCCTTGTCTTTCAGGAGGCTTCCCACCACCCCCTCCAAGGTGTCTTCGTCTTCTCCATAGATGTGATCTCCCAGCCTTCTCCTTGCCTGAGTGGCCAGTGCTTCCACCTCTTTGGGAAGACCACACAGACGGATATGGACTTCCCCGTAGTCTTTAATCATGAGGCCAATGCTGGAAGGGTGCTCTTTCAGGAGGTCTTTGAGAAGGGTGTTAACTTCCGACTCTTTGAGGCCGAAAGTCTTTAAGAGCCTGAGTTTTTGAGGGGTTGCTTGGGGGAAGCGGTCCTTCAAGAAGGGGACCACCTCTACTTCCACGAGAGCCTTCAGTTCCCGTGGAACCCCTGGAAGGACCACAATCCACCGGTCCTCGTAGTTCATGGCGAACCCCCAAGCCGTGCCTTCCCGGTTTGGGAAGAGGGTGGCTCCTCGAGGGAAGAGGGCTTGTCTTTTATGGTCTGTGGTGGCTGCTCTCCCCCTGGACGCTAATCGGTCCTGGACCCATTGCCACGCTCCCTGGTGAAACTCCAGGGGTGCTCCACAGAAGTGGGCTATGGCCTCTCGGGTCACGTCGTCTTCTGTGGGGCCTAAGCCGCCGCAGACTATCACTACTCTGGCCTTCATAGTGGCCAGTCCCAAGGCCTGACAGATGTCTTCCCGGCTGTCCCTTACACTCATGGAGAGCCGGGGCTGGAAACCCAACCCCAGCAGTTTCTCCTCTAGGTAGGGAGCATTGGTGTCTAGGACCAGTCCTTGAACCAATTCGTCGCCTACGGTGATCACTGCTCCTGTCATCCCTCTTCTCCTACCAGTGGAGGGGGTCCGATTCTCCCCTCACTATGAATTTGAGCCTTTCCACGCCCTTTATCTCCTTTATGATCCTGGCCACAGCGGGAGGAACCAGGGATTCCCAGTCTTCTCCTTCCAGCATGCGGCGGCGGATTTCTGAGGCGCAGTAGAGTTCTCTGTTGATCATCTCTAGGGGTCTCACCTCTATGCCGGCCTCTTTCAGGAGGATGTGGGGCAAGGCGTTACCTGTGAAGGCCACGTGGAAGGGGGGAAGGAGGGATTTGAGATGGGCGGCCCAGGCGGCGTTGTTTTCAATGTTGGGATAAGCGGTGATGTAGATCCTGCTCATGTCCAGACCTGATTCGGCCAAGGCTTCGTGGATCATCCAGATCCGTTCTCCTGCCGTGAAAGGGCTTTTTTCCAGATAGTTGAAGGTGGCGGAGCCCACAGCCACAATGAGCTGAGGGAACTCTCCTAAAATGTCCCGCACCACCTGGAGGTGTCCCAGGTGGAAGGGCTGAAACCTCCCCATGAGGAGGGCTCGTCTCATGGCTACCAGTCTCTAGGCTTGGCTAGGATTTCACGGATCTTCATCTTAAAGAAGCAGTTGGAAGGTTGGGCCTGGATGACCACTGCTGTGTCGGCTCCTGTACGGGTGCCTGCTACGGCGATGATGTCCTGGGGCGGGACTAGCCCGGCATCAGCCACCATGGCGGCCATTTCAGCACAGACCTTCACCCCTTCCCCCAGCATCCTCAGGGTGTTGGCCACTAGGTCTTGCTGGGAGTAGCCCTGCAGATCCCTTATGGCCGTGCCCAGATTCCTTAAGACCATGGTGCCTGTATAGACGGTGACTCCTTCCTTCTCTAGTTGTTCCCTGATTCCAGGGTCGAACTCCTGTGCTCCCGGCTCTTTGAAACCCGTATTGTGGGTCACCACGATGACCTTGACGCCCGAGTCTTTGAAGATCCGGGCGGCCTTCAGACCCGTTACTCCCCCGGTGGAGGCCACCACCACATGGGATATACCTTGTTCAAGGGCAGCGGCTCTAGCTATCTCCAGGGTTTTCTCCGTGTTCTGGGGCCCTCCCGTG
>QMPS01000176.1 GCA_003648675.1 Aquificota bacterium | reverse complement strand
TTGTGAAAGACAGAGACATAAATTGTGTCATCATGCAGGGAGACACTTATAGTGCTGTGGCAGCTGCTGATGCGGCCCTGGTGGCTTCTGGTACAGCCACTTTGGAGGCGGCCCTTTTGGGGATACCCCAGGTGCTGGTCTATCGAGTGAACCCTGTGACCTACGCCATAGGGAAACGTTTGGTTAGGGTGAAATGGCTCTCTCTAGTGAACATCATTCTGGGTGCTCAGGTGATACCTGAACTGGTTCAGTCCAAGGCCAAGGCCCCTATCATGGCCCGGGAAATAGAGACTCTCTTGAATGGTGGCGGTGAAGAGATGGGGAGAGAGATGGCTAGGCTGAGGGATATTTTGGGGCCTCCTGGGGCTTCTGCCAGGGCGGCCAGACGTCTGGCTGCTTTCCTTGAGGAGAGGGGGCTATGAGGTATTATCTAAGGATCCTTTCCTATGCCAAACCTTATTGGTTTAGGATCACCATAGCCCTCATCATGGCCCAGATAGTGGCTGCTACAGATGGTGCTTTGGCCTGGTTGGTCAAGCCCATTATGGACCGGATCTTTGTGGAGAGGAACGCCGAGATGCTGCGTCTCATTCCCCTGGCCATTGTGGGCCTCTACGTGGTGAAGGGGGTGAGTAGGTATGTTCAGAACTATTTCATGCGCTATGCCAATCTGCGCATGGTCATGGACCTCAGAACCGATCTTTTCAGGAAGATCCAGGGCATGAGCCTTGCCTTCCACAAGAGCAAGTCCACGGGAGAGCTCATATCCAGGGTGATGAGTGACGTATCTGTGGTAAGGAACGCCAATGTGGATGTGATAAAAAACCTTATCCGGCAGATCTTCACTTTGTTGGCTCTGTTGGTGGTCCTTTTTAAGAGGGACTGGCAGTTGGCTGCCATGGCCTGTGTGACTGTGCCTTTTGCTGGGGTTTTGATAGATAGGTTGGGTCGTAAGATAAAAGAGATTACCAAGGCTTCCCAGGAAAAACGGGCGGACCTTTCTTCCCTAATGGTAGACTCCTTTTCTGGAGTGCGCATAGTGAAGGCCTTTAATATGGAGGAGCAGGAGACTAAGCGTTTTAGGAAGCACCTGCACAAGCTCTATTCTCTTAGCATGAAAAAGGTGAAGGCCTCAGAACTAGTCTCTCCCCTTATAGAGTTTCTAGGCTCTTTGGGCGCAGCGGCCATCATCTATGTGGGGGGTATGAGGGTCATCACCGGTAGGCTCACCCCTGGAGATTTTTTCTCTTTCATGGCAGCCCTTATGATGATGTATGGTCCCATCAGGAAGCTGACCAAGGTGAACAACACTATTCAGGCTGCCATAGCGGCTGCTGAAAGGGTCCTTGAGGTGCTGGATATGGAGCCTGATATAAAAGACGCTCCCGATGCCGTGGAGGTCTTGTGTTTCGAGAGGTCTATCCGTTTTGACCATGTGTGGTTTGCCTATCCTGACGATCCCGAAACTTGGATCCTCAAAGACATCCATTTGGAAGTCGGTAAAGGGGAGATTCTGGCCCTTGTCGGTGAGAGCGGCGCGGGGAAGACTACCCTGGTTGACCTTGTTCCCAGGTTCTATGATCCTACCAAAGGGGCTGTTTATTTGGATGGTGTGGATTTGAGGAAGTTGAAGCAGGTCTCCCTCAGGGCCCTGATAGGTATAGTTACCCAGGACGTTATCCTTTTCAACGACACCATTCTGAATAACATTCTTTACGGTCGCCCCAAGGCCTACTACGAGGAGGTAGTGGAGGCTGCCAAGGTGGCCCATGCCCATGAATTTATCCAGCAGCTTCCCAATGGGTATGAGACTGTGGTGGGGGAGAGGGGAGTTCGCCTCTCTGGGGGACAGAAGCAAAGGATAGCTATTGCTAGGGCGGTTTTGAAGAATCCCCCTATTCTCATCCTGGATGAGGCTACTTCTGCTCTGGATACCCAGTCGGAACGAATGGTCCAGGAGGCCATGGATCGTTTAATGGAGGGTAGGACAGTCTTTGTCATTGCCCATCGCCTGTCTACCATCCAAAAGGCTCATAGGATTGTGGTTTTGGATAAGGGCAGGATTGTGGAGATGGGGACTCACCAGGAGCTTTTGGATAAGGGTGGTCTGTACAGTCATCTGTATAGGCTTCAGTTCTTTGAGGAAAGCGGGGATCCCCGGGAACCGGTTGGACTGAGGGTAGTGGGGACGTGAGAGTACCTGTATATCCTCATATCACTTCTGGGCTTCTGGGCGGTTTGCTTAAGCCCTGGGACTCTACCTATCGGATGCAGGTGTGGAACGGGGAGGTGGAAGAGAGGCTCAAGAGGAACGGCGAGAGGATCATCTATGTCTTCTGGCACAATAGGCTTCTTCCCCTCATCACTTATTATCGCCGGGCCTATGTGCCCCGTTTTCCTGGGGATAGGGTGGATGTTCTGGTGAGCAAAAGTAAGGCGGGAGAGCTCATGTCCCGCATCCTTCATCGCTTTCGTTTTGGTACGGTCAGAGGCTCCAGTTCCCGGGGAGGAAGGGAAGCCATGCTGGAGATGGCCAGGAGATTGAGGAGCGGTAAAGACGTGGCCATTATCCCCGATGGACCCAGGGGGCCTTGCTATGTGGCTAAAATGGGGGCTGTGGCATTGGCGCGAGTTTCGGGTTCTCCCATTCTGCCCGTGGGGGTGTCGGCCAAGCCTACGGTGAGGTTCAACAGCTGGGACCGGTTCATGTTGCCCATCCCTTTCGCCAGAATTGGCATATATTTTGGAGAGCCTCTTTATGTTTTTAAGGATGACGATTTGGAAGAGGCTAGGCTCTGCTTGGAAAGGGTCCTCATGGACGTGACCAGGCGTGTCGATGAGAAGTTAGGGGTGGGGATAGACTATTGAGGTTTCCCCTCCTTTTCCCCGGGCGCTTTGTGGAGAGGGGTGGTTTGACAGGGGTGGACGTGATAAACAGGAATCCCAACGGCAGGATAGGTTTTAATGATATGATGGAAAGGTTAGAGAGGATTAGGAGGAAGGGCCATGAAAGGGAGTAGCAGGCTTTTGGTTCTGGTTTTTGCCGTCTTTTTCGTGTTGTCCTGTGTCACGGTAAACATCTACTTTCCTGCTGCTGAGGCTCAGAGGACGGCCAGGGAGATAGTTAACGATGTGAGGGGCGTGAAGGTGGTTCCAGAAAAAGAGGGGGAGAAGCCCCAGTCCTTCTTCTGGATAGGGGTGGCCCATGCAGGGGAGGAAGCCTTAGAGGTTTCTAACGCTACTATCAGGGCTCTGAAGGCTTCTCTGAAGGAGCGTTATCCCAAGCTGGAGCCTTACCTTGCTTCAGGTGTTTTGGGTGAGTCCTTGGATGGCTTCCTGGTGTTGAAGAACGCTCAAGGATTGGGTCTTAAGGAGAGGGCCGTGGTGAAGCGCCTCGTGGAAGCTGAGAATGGCGATCGCAAGGCCCTTTATGAAGCTGTGGCTCAGGCGTTGGATGTTGACGAGTCTCAGATGCCCCGTTCGAGAGAGATCTTCTCAAAGGAGTGGGGAAGGACAGCTCCTCCAGGCACGTGGGTAGAGGTGAAGCATGGGGAGTGGAAGAGAAAGTGACAT
>QMPS01000175.1 GCA_003648675.1 Aquificota bacterium | reverse complement strand
GGAGACGTAAAATGAACCGGCGCATCATAGGGATCTTCGTGGTGGCCTTCTTTTTGATGATGCCCCATTTTGTTCCCCTTTATTTTGTTTTGCTCTTCACGGAAATATTGATCATGGGATTATTTGCCCTCGGCTTCAATCTGCTCTTCGGTTACACGGGGCTCCTTTCCTTCGGTCAAGCAGCTTTCTTTGGTTTGGGTGGCTATGCAGCGGCCTTCCTCATAAGGGATCTTGGGGCCTCCATGCCTCTGGCCGTCGTTGGTGGTTTGTTAGTAGCAGCGGTGACTGCAGTTGGAGTGGGATATCTCAGTGTGAAGCTCGATGAGATCTACTTCGCCATGCTCACCCTTGGCTTCGGAATGATGTTTTACACCCTTGTACATCAGTGGAGGGAAGTCACCGGAGGAAGTGATGGAATAACTGGTTTCGGAATCCCTCACATTCTTGGGTTAAGCCTTGGCCATCCTATCTCCTATTATTATTTTGTTGTTTCAGTAGTAGCCCTGAGCACGTATGTACTCTGGCGCATCACGCGCTCACCCTTCGGTTTGCTCTTGGTCTCTATGCGGGAGAACCCTGAGCGGGCTGCTTTTATAGGCGTGAATGTAAAACGATATCGATGGACTGCTTTCATCATCTCCGGTGGCTTTTGTGGAATAGCTGGTGCCCTTTTTGCCGCCTTCGACCGCATCGCTTCGCCTGTAATGCTCCATTGGACCAAATCAGCTGAGCCTGTGCTCATGAGCATATTAGGGGGCGCTAACGTATTTTTAGGTCCCATGGTAGGAGCTGCTCTCTTTTTCCTGCTAGAGCACATCATAACAAAGTTCACCACTACTTGGATGATCTTCCTTGGAGTGATTTTGGTGATTTTCGTGATTTCTTTCCCTGAGGGCGTGCTGGGAACCATTAGCGGGAGGTTGCGTAAGTGGCAGAGGTAATTCTTGAAGTAAAGAACGTAGTTAAGACCTTTGACGATTTCATGGCTTTGAAGGGGGTTTCTATCAAACTCCGCAAAGGGGAATTCAGCGCTCTCATTGGTCCCAATGGTGCGGGAAAGACTACCCTTTACAACGTAATCTCAGGCAAGTTCCCCCCTACATCAGGAGAGGTGGTCTTTGATGGAAGGTTGGTTCACGGGCTGCCTCCTCACCAGCTGCTGCGTTTAGGGATCAGCCGTTCCTTTCAATTAACAAACGTCTTTGCAGGGTTGACAGTGAGAGAGAATTTTTTAGCTGCCTTAGTGGCATGTCACGACAGGGGCAAAGATCTGTGGAACCCTTTAAAGAGGTGTAAAGACCTTTATGAAGAGGCTGAGCACATTCTCGAACAGCTTGGGCTTACCCACGTCACCGAGCTTCCCGTCAAAGCCCTTTCGTATGGGGACAAGCGGCTTGTGGAAGTGGGGTTGGCGCTGGCATCGAGGCCAAAGCTGGTGATGTTGGATGAGCCCACCGCAGGGATGAACCCTGAGGAGACTGACAGGATGATCCACTTACTGAAAAAGCTTTCGAGAGAAATGGACACTACTTTCTTCCTGACCGAACATGACATGAAGGTCGTCTTCTCAGTGGCTGACAGGATTTTCGTACTTCATCAAGGGGAGCTCCTCGCAGAGGGTTCCCCCGCGGAGATCCGCGAAAACAGAAAGGTGAAAGAGGCGTACCTTGGTGAAAGAAGCGTTGCTGGAGCTTGAGGAGATCCATACCTATTACGGCGACAGCCACGTGATTCAGGGAATTTCCCTAAAGGTCTTCCCGGGAGAGGTGGTCTGTCTCTTGGGGAGGAATGGTGCGGGAAAAACTACCACGTTGCGTACCATTGTAGGGCTTACTCCTCCGAGGAAAGGCCGAATTATGTTCATGGGGAGGGTCATATCGGGACTTCCCACTCACGAGATTGTGCGGTGGGGAATAGGTTTTGTACCAGAGGACCGCAGGATTTTCCCAAAGTTAACGGTGAAGGAAAATCTTGAACTCGCTGCTCTCCATTCAAGGAAAAGAGCTCATCGCCAGTGGACGGTGGAGCGAATCATGGAAGAGTTTCCTCTCCTGAAGGGCCTGTCAGACCGTAAAGGAGGGAAGCTGTCAGGGGGGGAACAGCAACTCCTTGCTATAGCTCGTTCTTTGGTGCTCAACCCCAAGATACTTTTACTGGATGAACCTTGTGAGGGCCTTGCCCCGATAATTGTCGAGCAGTTGCGTGAACTCATCCTCAGGCTCAAGGGCGAGGTAACCATGTTGATAGCCGAACAGAATGCCCGCTTCGCTGTAATGGTATCCGATCGTGGTTATATCATCGAGAAGGGACGCATCGCTTACGAAGGCACTTCCGCGGAGCTGGCAGCCGACGAGACTGTGAAGGAGAAGTATCTCGCCGTATGACGTCGCAGTGGGCTCATGAACTAAAAAGGATATTTGAGGAAGAGAAGCCCTGTGATTTGCTTATTCGTGGGGCACGGGTTGTAGATGTCTTAGGTGGGGGGATTGAAGATGTCCCGGTAGCGATCCACCAAGGAAGGATCATTGCTTTTGAAGGACTCAGGGCCAAGGAGATCTTTGATGCCCGTGGACTTTACCTCGCCCCTGGCTTTGTGGACTGTCATATCCATATCGAAAGCAGCCTGTTGGTCCCCCACCAGTTCGCTAGGGCGTGTCTCCGACACGGGACAACGGCGGTCTTCGCTGACCCTCATGAGATCGCCAACGTCTTCGGCGAGGCCGGAGTTGAGTTCATGCTCGAGGATTCCCAGGACCTCTCTGTGGATTTTTTCTTCCTTTTGCCCTCTTGCGTGCCGGCCTCTACTCTTGAGTCGAGCGGTGCATCCCTGGAAGCCGATACTCTCCGGAGGTTCAAGGGACACCCCCGCATTGTAGGTCTCGGGGAATTCATGGACGTACCAGCGCTCCTTCGGGCACAGACCGGGGCAGTGGAAAAGTTGACTCTCTTCGATGGAGAGATAGTGGATGGCCATGCGCCGCTCATGCGAGGGAAAGACCTTTCTCATTACCTCTCCCTCGGCATAGGTTCGGATCATGAGACCGTCGAGTTCGATGAGGGGCGGGAGAAGCTACAAAAGGGTCTTTTTATCTATCTGAGGGAGGGAAGTTCCGCGAAGAACCTGAGGGGACTCCTTCCCCTGCTTCGGCCCTTCAACGCCGATCGCTTTGGCTTTGCCACCGATGATCTCTCCCCAAGGGACCTGGCCGAAGGCCATATCGATCTGATCCTCCGTAAGGCGGTGGCCCTGGGCCTCGATCCCTTGCTGGCCCTCAAGGTCGCCTGCAGGAATCCTTTCGTTCACTTCCGCCTCCCCGCCCGAGGAGCTGTGGCGCCCGGATACAAGGCCGATTTGGTATTCCTCAAGGACCTCGCCTCCTTTGAGGTCAAGGGGGTGATAAAGGGGGGACGCTGGGCCTACAAAGATGGTGAATACCTCCTACCCTTTCCTGGGATCTCCCCTCCAAAAGAGTCCCCCTTCGCCGTGCCGTCTGCGGAGGTCTTGAGGCGAAAGATGGAGGTAAGGCCCAAGGGCAGACGCCTCCGGGCCATCGGTCTGGTGGAGGGGCAGAT
>QMPS01000174.1 GCA_003648675.1 Aquificota bacterium | reverse complement strand
GATGCCTTCACGGATGTGCTGGCTTTCCCTGGCGATGGGAAGTATCTGGGTGATGTGATCATCTCTGTGGAGAGAGCCAAGGAGCAGGCTCCCAATTTTGGCTTCACCTTTGAGAAGGAGCTGGCTCTATTGGTGGTCCATGGTGTTCTCCACCTCCTGGGCTACAGGGATTACACCACTGAAGAGGCCCGGGAGATGGAGAGACTTCAGGGGGATATCCTTCAAGAGGTGGAAGAGAAAGGCCTCATCTAATCTTTCCTTTGTTTTTTCCTCCCTTGGGAAAAAGTTTTGCACGCTTTCCCATTGGTCTTCGTCTATTAAAGTGGAAGTTATGAAGAATGACGGAGAACTCATATCTGGATTCCTCAATGGGTCCGCCGAGGACTTTGAAGAGTTGGTGAGGAGGTACGAGAGAGAGGTGTACTGTACGGCTCTGCATATGGTGGGAAACAGGGAGGAGGCCAGGGACATCACCCAGGAGGCCTTTCTCCGTGTTCTTAAGGGGTTGAGAGAGCTTAAGGACCAAAGACGATTTCGGCCTTGGTTGCTGAGCATAACTGTCAACTTAGCTAGGGATCACCTGCGCAAAAGATCTTTTGGGAGTTGGGAGGACGACTTCGCAAAGGGGACCTTCGGTGGATGCGCAGATGAGGCTTTTCAAAGGCTCTCCCGTCTTCAGGAGCGGGAGGAGCTACTCAATCTCTTGTTTCTTCTTCCTCCTAGACAGAGGGTGGCCGTGGTACTGAGGATCTACAATGAACTCCCCTTCAAAGAGGTGGCTCACATTATGGGTTGTGAGGTGGCTACAGCGAGGAGTCTCTTCTGGGCGGGCATAAGGGAGATGAGGAGACGGTTGGGGAAAAGGGATGAAGTGTGAAGACTTTCTAAAGGATTGGGGGGAGGGGAAGAGGCTTTCCTTCAGGAAGAGCCTGGCCTTCATTCTCCACTGGATGAGGTGTAGGGAGTGTCGGGAAAACTACGCTTTTATCAGAAAACTCTCTCGAGTCCTGAAGGGGGAGGAGTGGGCGGATGAGGCTTTCTTCAGAGAGATGAGGAGAGGGTTGGTGGAGGAGGGAAGGAAAGCGGGGGTTTTTGTCTCAAGGCCCTCATCTTCCAGGCCCTTTTTCACCTTTCCCAGGCTGCTGGTTCCCTTGGGCGGAGTGCTTGTGACGTTGACTCTGGCTCTGGCGTTTTTCCTTTTACAGTTTCCAAGCAAGGAGCCCGGAGCTTCCTTTGATTATGGACTTTATTCATGGGACGGGGTGGTTCTTGTTTCCCAGTTGGACAGCGATGAGTTGAGGGCACTGGAGGGAGAGTTGGAGGGAGCCTTTGGGAGTTGTCCTTCCCTAGTCTACTCCCTTTCTATCACGCCATGGGCAGAAGTGATGGACCAAGTGTCTGCTAATTCTCGCCTTTTAGCTCCTCTTTTAATGGAGGAGAGGAGTGAAAGGGCAGCGGGAAGAATGGAGGAGGTGTAGCTATGGGAGAGGTTTTAAAGAAAGTGGTGCTGGTGTTTGTGGTGATGGCTCTTTTGTCTCCATGGACTCTGGTGAGGGCTGCAGAAAACAGGGACAGGGAGACTAGAATTGCGGAGAAGCTTGAGGCTTTGAGAAACTGGAAGCTTATGGATGTATTAGATCTCTCTCAGGAGGAGGCCCAGGAGCTTTTCATGGTTCTTCGTCGGTTTGATTCGAAGCGCAGAGCGCTTCTGGAGGAGAGAAGGACGGTGAGGCGGAGGCTGATTCGGGCGGCCAGAGGGCAGAAAGTGAATGGTGATGTAAGGGCCCTGGCTGCCAGGTATCTGGCCATAGGCACGGAGTTAGCCAAGTTGAGGGAGCAGGAGCTCAGGGCACTGGAGAAGCGGCTCACCCCTCAAGAGGAGGCCAAATACCTCCTCTTCATGGATCGTTTTCACCGAGAGATAATCAGAATGTTATCCAGAGTAGAGTCCAGGCTACGGACAGGGAAAGAAGGAAAGGTTCCCAAGGTTTCGCCTTCCAACTGAAGGAATGATTAGTACCATTACTGCGGCCTCCTTCCTTCTTCGGAGGAGGCCGAGTTTTTGTATGGGGACGAGAGACTGGTTTTATTGAGGATGAAATTCCTGGTGCCCCCGAGAGGACTCGAACCTCTGACCTACGGATTAGGAATCCTTTTCTGGCGAATTTTACGAATCTTCTCTATAGTTCTTCAAGCATCTTTATTAATGTATAACTCTCGAATTTCCAAGATGTTACGTTAAAAGAATCGGTGCACAATTCTTTTTTATGCATCTTTTAATATCTGTCTGTTTTTGTTATCTAGGTGGGGAATAAGTGGGGAAAAATCTGACCTGAGGATTTTAGGGAGGATTTTGGGCTCATGGTGGGGAAGAAATACGAATCCTTCAAAAAGTTCCCCGGGGTGAGGGCTTACGTCTCCGAGACCCGGAGGAACCCTATGGGCAGGCCTGACAGGTGCTTTTACATTCGCTACCGGGATTCCTCTGGAAAGCTGATAGAAGAGAAGGTGGGTTGGGAAAGCGAAGGAGTAACGGCTCCATACGCATATAAGGTGAGGCAGGTAAAGGTGGGAGCTCTGGCCAGGGGAGAAGAGGTGGTCCCAAGACAGCAGGCACGGAGGGAGCAGACGACAGTGAAGGAGTTTTTTGAGGATCACTATCTGCCCTGGTGTGGGGCCAGTCTCAAGACTCCCAGGGATAGGGAAGGCCATTTTAAGGTGTGGATTGAACCCCATTTGGGCGACAGGCTCCTCTCCAAGCTATCTCCTTTTGATGTGGAAAGGCTCAAAGAGGCTCTCCAGGATGCGGGCCGATCTCCCCGCACCATAGAGCATTGCCTGGTCCACCCTTTGTCATGCCTGGAATCTGGCCAAGGCTTGGGGGTTCGTCAGGGGAGAAAACCCTGTAAGTAAGGTAAAGATACCAAGGAGGGACAACAGGAGGCAGAGGTTCTTGACAAGGAAAGAGGCCAGACGCCTTTTGAGGGCTTGCAAGAAAAGAGCCCAGCAGTTGTGGGAGATGGCTCTGTTGTCTCTATACACTGGAATGAGGGCCGGGGAGATCTTCAATCTGACCTGGGGAGACATAGACCTAAAAGAGGGCCTTATCCACATAAGGGACCCCAAAAGTGGTGAAAACCGGGTGTCTTATATCACGGAGCCCGTGGGGCGGATGTTGAGGAGTAAAGGGCCTGGTGATCCGGGGGAGTTAGTATTCAAAAGTTCTAAGGGTGGAAGAATCAAAGCTATTTCCAATACCTTCGATAAAGTGGTGGAAGAATTGGGCCTCAATAAAGGAGTGGTAGACCCCAGGGATAAAGTGGTCTTCCACACCCTTCGCCACACCTTTTGCTCGTGGTTGGCCATGGGAGGAACCCCCCTTCACGTAGTAAAAGAGCTGGCGGGTCATAAAACCATGGCCATGACAGAGAGGTATAGCCACCTATTGCCCGATGTAAAAAGGAGGGCAGTTGAAGGGCTTTGCCGGGAGGGAGAGGGAAATGGGGATAGAACCCTTGTCCCATTGCACACTCGACGTGGCATATAATTATCCCTCAGGGGAGATGGTATGACTCGACTTT
>QMPS01000173.1 GCA_003648675.1 Aquificota bacterium | reverse complement strand
TCTCGGCAGGAGCCTCCGCTGGGGGCTCCTCTACTTGGGCCTCCACAGATCCAGCCTCCTCCCTCGCCTCCTCAACCGGGGCCTCAGGAGCCTCGGCAGCGGCCTCCTCCACGGGTTCAATCGTCTCAACGGGTTCAGGCTCGACGGCCTCTGGCGCTGCTTCCTCCAAAGCCTCAGGTTCCTCGGCTTTGGCCTCAGGGGCTGCCTCTACTGGTGCGGGGGGCTGGTATTCCTCTGGGGGCAGCTCACTGAGATCCACCTTATCGGGGAACTTGGCGTCGGGGGGAACGATGTTCACAGTAACCCCTAGCACACCCCGCTTCATCTTAACATGCATGGTGGCTGTTCTCACTTGTTTCAGGGCTGGGTCTCCAGCCTTGGGCACGTAGCCCTCCACCACCTTCTCGAACCTGGACCTGGCGCTCCTCAGAGGCCCCCTCAAAACGATCTCGCACCCCAGGGCCCCCGCCTCCATGATGCGGTTCAAGCTCCAGAAGACAGCCCTCCTGAAGTGGATCCCACGCTCCAGAGCATTGGCCACCCTGGAGGCCATGATCAGGGGGTTGAGCTCGGGCACCTCCACCTCTATAACGGTTATTTGGGGGTTGGACAAGCCGAGTTCTTCCTCCAGCTTGAGGGAGGCCTCCTTGATGGCCCTCCCCCTCCTCCCAATAACCCTGCCAGGCCTCATGGCGAAGAGGTTTATCTGGGAACCCAGAGGAGTCTTGGTGAGGGTTATACCCCCGAAGCCGGCTTGCTCGTACTCCCTGGCCAGCAGCTCCTCAACCCTCATGCGCTCAACGCTGTCCTTGATTATTCTCTTGACCACAGACATTAGAACTCCTCGACCGCGACCTCTATGTGTGTAAGGTGTTTAAAGTAGGGGGTGGCCCTTCCGAAGGCTCTGGGGATGTATTTCCTTATAACCCTCCCCCGCTGGGCGGCTGCGTGAACTATTCGAAGCCTTTCGGGGTACAAACCCTTGAACTCGGCGTTGGCTTCCACCGATTTGAGGACCTTAAGGGGCTCGGTGGCAGCCTTCTCAGGATATCTACCTGCGTCATGGCCTTGGAGGCCCTTCCTATGGGCCACCTTCTTCCTGTGGCGGTAGTAGGGGACCGGTCTCTTCTTGGCTGCCACGTCCTCCAGGAACCGCTTGGCGTCTTCCAGCTTCATGCCTTTAATGGCGTGGCAAATCTCCCTAGCAGCCTTGGGTTTGATCTGAAGGTCCCTACCGCTGGCTATGGCTGTCCGCTCGGGGTCCAGTCCCTGCACCGAGTATCTCCAGGTCGGCATATACGCACCGTTCGCCATGGTTGAATCACGTCTTAATATAAAAACATTGTTAGCCCCCGGTTTCTTGGGGCCATCTTTTTGAAAAACGGTGTAAACAGGGGGTTTTCCCCCAGAAAAAAGGGGTGGAAGGCTACTTGAGGGGGATGTACATGCTGCTCCTCGATGCGCCTATTCCTGGTCTCCCGTGTCTCACTGGGGTCATGGTTATCGCATACTCGCCCAGGTAGTGCCCCCGCATCTGCTCATTGATTTTTACCTCTTTGAATTCCTTACCTGTGTAGCAGTAGATGGTTTTTCCCAACATCTCTGGGAGTATGACCAGGTCCCGGGCATGGGTTCTCACAGGCCTCCCATCACCCTTCCTAAGCTTCTCCAGGACTTTGCGCTGTTCATCCGTTAGGCCTCGGCGGAGGCTTCTCCGCATTCTCGCGGGTAGGAGTCGGATGAACTCATCCATGGACATGGACTGGAGTTCCTCCGCCGTTTTCCCCCGCCACCTGAATTCCTTGGGCATTTCAACTCCTCCTTCGGCTAAGTGGGTTTTAAACCCTTAGTTTCTCCTCCTCTGTCTTCTACCGCTGTTGCGAGCCGCTATGAGGCCGACTTTCGCTCCAGGTGGGGCATGCCGGCTCACAGTGGTGGATTTGCCCGGCCTGCGGTGTCGGCCACCGCCGTGGGGGTGCATGGCCGCCGGCATCTTCACGCCGTGGGCTGTGGGGTATTTGTGCCCTTTGGCCCGCTTTGCGTGGTACTTCTCCCCGGCTTTCATGAAGGGTTTCTCTTTTCGGCCTCCACCGCTGACGACCCCTATGGTGGCTCTGCAGGCGCTGAGCAGGGTGACTGTTTTCTTACTGGGGAATCTAAGGGTGGTTTTGTCGCCGGTGTGGGCCATTACTGTGGCGAAGGCGCCGCTGGATCGTGCTATCTTTCCCCCGTCCCCGGGTCTAAGCTCGATGTTGCAGACCATGGTTCCCTCGGGTATGCTCCCAAGGGGTAGGATGTTTCCCACGGCTAGGGGTGCTTCGTGGCCTACGTGTACTGGTTGGTTGACTGCTAGGCCTTCCACCGCCGCCTGGTAGAACCCTTGGTTGGGTGCTAGTTCCACGTAGGCGAGGGGCGCCCCCCTCCCGGGTTCGTGGGTGAGGGCTCTCACCTTGCCTTGGAGGGTTTCCGGGGCCAGTGTGGGGTATTTTGCGGGTGCAACCTTGTTCTTGGAGGCTCTGAATTGGAGCCCGCCTCTTCCCCTTCTCTGAACTCTAATCTTTTTACCCATTTAACCACCTCACAGTATTCCCAGCCTTATTGCCAGGTCGGATGCGTCGTACTGGTCCGAGAGTTTGACGAAGGCCTTCTTTTCACCCGTCTTGGTGATCAAGGTGTTCACCTTGACTGCCTCCACCTCGTATAGTTCTTTGACAGCCACCTTTATGTCTGCCTTGGAGGCCCTCCGGTCCACGATGAAGACTAGCTTGTTCTCGTTCTCGATCATGTTGACGCTGCGCTCCGTCATCAGGGGGTATTTGATTACTTTGCTTGGGTCCATGGCTACCTCACCCACACCTCGTCCAGTTTTTTTAGAGCCGACTCGGTCCAAACCACTAGGCGTCCAGGGTGGGCCCCTGGGGCCAACATCTCGGCGTTGAGGGACTCGACATCTGTGACCTCTACGCCTGGAAGGTTGCGGGCGGCTTGGGATATTCCCCGGTCTTGGTCCACCACGATGAGGGGGCCTCGGCCTTTCTTGTATTTCCTGCCCCGCGTCTTACCCCTGCCTGCGCGTATGGTTTTCCTGTTGGCTCTCTCCACATCCTCCCATAGGGACATCTTCACCAGAAACTCAGCTACCTGCTTGGTTGTGGTTAAAGTGGTTAAATTATCGCTGACAGCCACTGGTAGGGTGTCCGCTTGGAACCTGTGCCCCCTCTTCTCAACGAGTTCCCTCACGGCTGTAGCCGCTATCCCTGATCGGATGGCAAGCCGCTTCTCCTTCTTGTTGATGCGTTTGACGATCTTTTTATTTGAGAGCGGGGGGAATCCTCTGCGGCCGCCTACTGTTCCTATGGCGAATGCGGCTCTTCTGCTTCCCCTGAGTCTGGGGACTCGGGCTATGCCGTGGCCTGTTCCCCAGGACTCGGCCGTGGTCCGCTTCCCAGCCATGGGGTCCCTGCCCTGGGGCTGGAACCTCCGGCTTTGAAGGGCCACGACTGCTCTCTTGATCACGTCGAACCTCACAGGCGTCTGGAACACCTTGGGCAACTCAACCTCCCCGGTTACCTGTCGCTCCAAGTC
>QMPS01000172.1 GCA_003648675.1 Aquificota bacterium | reverse complement strand
TCACCCTTCACAGTGACGGTGGTCTCACCACCCCACAGAAGCAAGAGAGGTCCTCTTTTACAATAAGCCTCTTCCCAAGCCACCCCAGCCACTACCTGGGCCACCTCCCGAGCCTCTCCCTTCATCCTGGATGTAAAAATAAGGGCCTTGATCCCCTCTTTCCCGGCCCCACGGGCCATGGCCTCCAGGGCCTTCCTATTGTTACCCAGGAGGTGATGCTCCACCCTAGACCACAGAGACTCCCCCTCTTTGGGAGTTTCGGGTATCTCACCCATCACTCCTCTGCGGAGATGGCCCACCACCCGGGGAGGCACCGAGGCCATGAGTCCCCTCCTCTCCAATACCTCCAGAGCTCCAGCAAAGGTGGTGGTATCGGGATAGAAAGGACCGGAACCGATAACGTCCAGGGGATCCCCCACCACATCGGAGAGAACCAGGACCACCACCCTCGCAGGCCAAGCCGCTTGGGCAAGTCGCCCCCCTTTAACAGTCGAAAGGTGCTTTCTTACGGCGTTCACCTCCTGGATGGTAGCCCCCGACCTGAGGAGCTGTCCGCCCACCTCCACCAGATCTTCCAAGGTGAGTCCCGGCCAAGACACCTCCATGAGGGCCGAAGCTCCTCCCGACAGGAGAACCAAAAAGAGGTCCCCCTCTCCTGCTCTCCGCGCAAGCTCCAAAGCCGCCCTGCCCGCCTCTAGGGAGCCTTCTGAAGGGATGGGATGGGATCCTTCCACCTTCCGCCAAGGCACGGGACATTCCATCCCTGGAGGTATAACCACTAGGGCCTCTTCTATCCTATCCCCCCATACCTCCCAGGCACCTTGTGCCATGGACCCAGCCCCTTTACCCACAGCCAAAAGCTTCACGGGACCGTCCCACACAAAAGAGGAGAGAAAATCCCTCACCAGAAGTCTGGGCATCACTGCCTTCACACCCCTCCAGTAAAGGCGAGTCAGGACCTCCTTTTCCATATCCATCAGAACCCTTCCCAGGGATGGGGCATGAAAATCTCCGTGTAGAGGTGCAGGGCGTATCTATCGGTCATTCCCGCAATAAAATCGCATACCCTCTGGGCCCGATCATCTCCCGGCAGAGGAGGCAACTCCTGGGGATGCTCCAAAAAGTGGTAGTAAAGCTCCTCTACCACTTTGGAGGCCTTAACAAACTCTCTATAGACCAGGGGATTGGAGTAAACCTTCTCATAGAGAAAGTTCCTCAACTCTGTCATGGCCTCCAGAACAGGGGGGGAGAAGACTATCCTCTCCAGATCCGCCTCTAAAGAGGCCTCAATAACGTCTACCACCATGGTGTTTATACGGGCAGAATGGCTATCCCCCAAAACCTCCAGGCATGAGGAAGGCACCTCCCTCGGGGTGATAATGCCCGCCCTCAAAGCATCATCCAAGTCGTGATTGACGTAAGCAATACCATCGGAGACCCTCACAATCTGCCCCTCCAGGGTGACAGCCTCCTCTCCATCCCCAGGGAGGATGCTACCCATGCCTTTGGAGTGCTTGAGGATACCGTCCCTCACCTCATAAGTAAGGTTGAGTCCCCTGCCTCCGTTCTCCAACAGGTCCACCACCCGGAGGCTCTGTCTGGGATGACTGAATCCCCCGGGATGAATCTCCCTAAGTACCGCCTCACCTGCATGGCCAAAGGGGGTATGACCCAGATCGTGACCTAGGGCAATAGCCTCGGTCAGGTCTTCGTTGAGGCGTAGGGCCCGGGCTATAGTCCGAGCAATCTGGGCCACCTCCAAGGTGTGGGTGAGACGGGTGCGGTAGTGGTCCCCCTCTGGAGCCAAAAAGACCTGAGTCTTGTGCTTCAACCGGCGGAAAGCCTTGGAATGAATAATACGATCCCTGTCCCTCTGATAGGCTGTCCTAACCGGACAGGGTTCCTCGGGCCTCAGCCTACCCCGGCTGCACCTGCTTTTGGCCGCTTTAGGGTGAAGTTCCCGCTCCTCCCTCTCCTCCAGTAACTCTCTAATAGATGTATCCCTTGCCATGGAAAAAAGCTTACCCCCAACTTTGCCGCCTTTCAACAGAAACCCCTGGCACAAAGTGAAAGGAAAGGGTATAGAAGAACCTCATGGGAAAGGAGAAGAACATACAAACACCGTCCCCCTGGGTCCTATCAGACTTCATGCTCTCCAAGGTTCCAGCAGAGTTGGTGGCTATTGGTATCGTACACCCCTTCTCTCAGCAGGGAGCTCTGGGCTATCTCAATCACACCCTAGATCTGATCCTCGACAGAGTGGGGGAAGGAATAGAAGGCAGACGGGGAGAGAGGGTCCTTATCCCCACCATGAACCGGTGGAAAGCGCCATGGGTCCTTCTCTACGGTCTCGGAGATAAAGAACAACTCTCAAAAGAGGTGATCCTTGAGGAGCTTTGCCAACTGGACTCGGACCTCAAAGCCATAAACATGGAACCTACAGCCTTCCTCCTACCAGCATACGACCCCTACCACTGGGGAGATCCGGTAGAGATGGCCCAGCTCCTGCTGAAAGGCATCTCCCGACCCGGCATCATAGTGAACCCCAACACGGAGATCCTTCACAGAATTCATTACAAGGTGAGAAGATACTTCAACTATCTGTTGAAAGAGAAAGGGTCCTCACAGTAACCCCCTCCACGGAGGCGAAAAGCCCCTTCACATGGGGATGGCAGGTGAAAAAGAGTACCTGAAGCCTGGAAGAGAGATGCTGAATGGCCCTGGCCGCCCTAGAAGCCCTTTCTGGATCGAAGTTGACCAGAATATCGTCCAAGACCACGGGAAAAGCCATTCCCCTCTCCGCTACCTCTAACATGATCGCCATACTCAAAGAGAGATAGAGCTGTTCCCCAGTGCCCCGGCTGAGAAAGCGAGAGGATAGACGCTGCCCATCCCGCCTCTCCACCCACAGCTCCCTCACCCCCATGGGGAGGAAAATCCTCACGTACCTTCCATTTGTCATGGTGGAGAAGAAGTGGGAAGCCTCATGAAGGACCCGGGGCTGATTCTCCCTCTCGTACACCTCCCTGGTCCTTCTGAACAGCACCAGGGCCAAAGTGTCCACCGTCCACTTCTCCACTGCATCTTTGAGCCTATCCAAAAGCTCCTCCCTCCGCTGGGCCAGCTCCTGCTCCTTATCCTCTCCCTCCAGCTCCTCCTTCTCTTTCTGGAGGCGGGTCCTGGCCTCAATGATGCCATCCCTCCTCCTTCCCAGTTCCTGCTCCCTCTCTCCCAACTCTTCAGCCCTTTTCCCGGCCTCTCCAGGAGCCAAGTCCGCCAACCTGGGAGCCCAGTCCTCCCAATTCCCGCCCAGAAGAGCCGCCAGTTGAAGGCGCAACCCCCGGGCCTCCTCCTCCAGAGCCTCCCGTCTCTCCCACTTCTGGGCCTTCTCCCGAAACTGCTGGAGAGAAGCCACACCCCCATCCCTTAAAAGGGCCTCCATTTCTCCTCTTTTCTTTTTCAACCTCTCTTCCAGAAGCCGGGCCTTCTCCCTCAAAGGCCCGGCTTTGGCCTCCAGGGCACCCCTCTTCTCTGCCTCCTCCCGAGCTCCCTCCAAGGCCCCTGTCAGGGCTACCATACCCTCCTCCAGGG
>QMPS01000171.1 GCA_003648675.1 Aquificota bacterium | reverse complement strand
CAGTATTACCATGTTATAAGGTGCCCAGCCAGAGACCTAAACCACCGGCCCTTGTTAATTTATACCACCGCTAAACTCCATTTATCAACACTTACCAAAACCACTCGCCACCGAAAATGAGACAAAAAATCATGATTTGCCCCTTTTCCCAGGTTTACTCTCGAGCTCATGAAAACCACACACAACACTCTGAAATTCCAGCAAAAACCTTCAGACATCCCAAAACACTGGAACACTATGGCCCACTCGGCGTATTGCCTCCACCCATAAAGGAAATACTAAACAAACACGGGGTGGAAGCTTGGCAGCCTCCACCCCGTCTCTTAAAAACCGCCGAATCCCCTAGAACACGTAGGTGAGAGTTACAGTGATGTTGTGGACGTATCCCCGGCCCACCATCTTGGCCTCAGGATGCTCATCTTCGCTGCCGTAGGCCTCGTCCAGATTGATACTGTCGCCCCATCCAATGATCCTCCGCCCGTCCGTCATGGTAAATTGGTAAGTGGTATCTACTATTAGCTTACCCCCGAAAAGTTTGAGACCCGTACCTAAGGCAAAAGTCCTTTTATCGGTGTCAGGCCAGGTAGCGTCAGCCGTCTCCTCGGGAATAGGTGTGGGGTCATAGTAATAGCCCGCCCTCAAAGCCAACCAATCAAAGAGCTCGTACTCCACACCCACCCTGTACTGGACAGTGTTTCTCCAGTGACGCTTGAAATCCTCTTTATCACCAATGGCGTTCCTGGCAAATTCCCTAGCCAACTTGGGATCCACCCCCTCTTTCACCAGGCCTTCGTAAAAGTAGTCGTAAAGCAGGGGATGATTCCACTCCACCTTGTAGTGGTCTATCCGCTGCCAGTTGGTCCAGGTCACGTCAAACTCCAAATGGAGTTTCTTAAAAGGCCTCCAGTATATACCCACTTGAAGCTGATCAGGATGATCCACCCATGTATGACCTTTGACAGAATCTACCCTGTTTCCTTCACCGTCGTAGATATGGGTCCTCACCCAGAACCGGGTCTTGGTGAGTCCCCTATAACA
Organism: Aquificota bacterium; assembly: GCA_003648675.1. Taxonomy (GTDB): domain Bacteria; phylum Thermosulfidibacterota; class Thermosulfidibacteria; order Thermosulfidibacterales; family B14-G1; genus B14-G1. Next base: position 2,577 of record QMPS01000171.1, on the reverse strand, counting down.
CAGACCAATCTGGAGATTGTCACGGATTTTATAAATAAGCCCCACGTTCCAGGACCAGTTGAAGTCGTCAACGGCTGAGGTTTTCATCTTACCGTCCTTCAGATTGGCCACAAGAGGGGAGGCTTGGACCTTAATCAAAGCCTCTAAGAAAGCGGGGTTATTCGCATTATTTAGTAAGATCGTCTGCAACGTAGTAGGATTTGTAACAGTCCCATTAGTTGCCACAATCGAAACCGCAGCGAGAGTAGGATTGCCTATTATCCCGCTAAGTAATTGGAACCCCGTCGCCGTGGCCAGGGTCCGGGGGCTCTGATAAATCCTTCTCTTCACACCGGAATGGGAACTACCAAAGGTAAGTCCAAATCCCACATAGAGCTTATCAGTAAGCTGGATGGCAAGGGTAGGGGCGGCATTCACCACCCTGTAGTACCAAGACTCATAGGTATTGTAAGCTGCAGCGTTCACATTGGGATCAGGCTCCCACCGAAGCCAAAGACCGTAAGGAACATAGGTGGCCACGGCAAAAGTTGCTTTCTTACCGAAAAGCTTAAAGGGGTAAACAACGCCACCGTGGGGATAAACCAGAAGATGGGTATCATCCTTCACATACTTGCCGTCTCGGTAGTCGTAGTCATTTTTGTAATCCACCTCGGCACTCACAGCAGCATCCACAAAGGCTGCTCCAAGGGAAACCTGAGGCCTCTCTATTTGAGCCAGCCCAGCTGGGTTGTAATAAGCAGCGGAGAAGTCGTCCGCTCGAGCTGTAAAAGCACCGCCTAAGGCTGTAGCCTTGGCCCCAATTCCGTAAGTGTCCACGTTACCTGCCCAGACCACTCCGGAAGAAAGGAAAAAGGCCAGAAGAACACCCACCCATAAACCACTCTTTCTTCTCACAACTCCACCTCCTCAAAAGGTTTTCTCAGCAAACCCTCATTGAGACACCTTCTCTTTAAGAAGCTCTTTTTCTTTTAGCTCTCTCCTCAATACCTTCCCTATCATAGACTTAGGTAGATCATTTGCAAACTCCACCTCTTTAGGAACTTTATAGGGAGCCAGCCTTTCTCTACAAAATTCTATCACCTCTTCTGCAGTAACCACCTCCCCTTTTCTAAGAACAACATAAGCCTTAACTATTTCTCCCTTATACTCATGTGGAACGCCTATAACTGCAGCCTCCAGTATTTTAGGATGCTCATAAAGAACTTCTTCTACTTCTCTTGGATATATGTTATAGCCCCCGGATATTATCATATCTTTCTTACGATCCACAATATAGAAGTAACCTTCTTCATCCATTCTGGCCATATCCCCTGTATGAAGCCAACCGTTTCTTAGCGCCTGAGCAGTCTCTTTTGGGCGATTCCAGTAACCCTTCATCACCTGAGGACCCCTCACAGCAAGCTCACCCACCTCTCCCTGGGACAATTCCTCCCCTGTCTCGGGATCCACTATTTTGGCGTCGGTATCGGGGAAGGGAAGACCAATAGAACCGAACTTTCGCTTACCCCAAACAGGATTGGCATGGGTAACAGGGGAGGCCTCAGAAAGTCCGTAACCCTCCACCACCTTCCCCCCAGTGATACGCTCAAATTCCTGAGCCACCTCCACGGGCAAAGGAGCCCCACCGCTAATGCACACTTCCACAGAAGAGAGATCCACCTTATGGTCAGAAGCGTATTGGTTGATGGCCACGTAAATAGTGGGAACACCCGGAAACATGGTCACTTTGTACTTTTTTATGAGATGAACCACCTCTTTCACCTCGAACCTAGGCACCAATACAAGGGTAGAACCCATGTAGAATCCCACGTTCATAGCAGCTGTCATGCCATAAACGTGAAAAAAGGGCAGAACACACATAACCACTTCTCGAGCATCCTGAGACCTGTAGGTCCAGGTGCGGGTTTGAACGGTGTTGGCCACCAGGTTAGAGTGGGTGAGCATGGCTGCCTTGGATATTCCCGTCGTTCCCCCGGTATATTGAAAAACGGCCACGTCCTCTTCAGGATCAATCTCCACAGGCTCGGGCTCCCCCGTCTCCTTGATAAAGGGAAGGAAGTTCTCCACCCGATCCCCGTATCTGCCCATGTCCAATTTGGGCTGCTTCCTCACCTTTAAAGGGAAAAGGAGGTTGAGAGGGAAAGGGAGAAAGTCTTTCATATTGGCCACGATGAGCTTATCAATGAGCCCTTGCTCCAAGGCCTCCTCGAACTTGAAGGCGAGGATATCCAGTGTGATGACCATCCTGGCTCCGGAATCCTCCAACAGTAGATTCAGCTCCCGAGGGGTGTACATGGGATTCAGCTGGACCACAATGGCCCCGATCTTGAGGAGGGCATAGTATGCCATGGGATAGACAGGACAGTTGGGCAAAAGAAAAGCTACCCTCGTGCCCTTCCCCACACCTAACCTCTGGAGAGAAGCAGCAAGAGAAAGGGTAGAACGGTAAAGCTCCCTATAATTGGTTCTTTTGCCAAAGAAAACAAGTGCATCTCTCTCCTCTGCCAACTCGACTCCCCGTTCCAGGAGGTAAAAGGCATTTACTTTAGGGTACTCAAGGTGGAGGGGCACCTCTCT
>QMPS01000170.1 GCA_003648675.1 Aquificota bacterium | reverse complement strand
GTGATGGTCCAGGGGGGCAGAAAGGTGGTCTATTTCCGGGTTTATTCCGGTGTGCTCAAGGAGGGCAAGCGCATCCTCAACGCCACCAGGGATAGGAAGGAGCGCATGGCCCAGATTTTCCGCCTCCACGCTAATCGTCATGAACGGGTAGAGTCTATGGGCCCGGGGGAGATCGGAGCCACCGTGGGTTTGAGGTGGGCCAGGACAGGGGATACCCTTTGTGACGATGAGTATCCCATCGTCCTGGAGGAGATCCAGTTTCCCCAGCCCGTCATCTCCATGGCTGTGGAGCCTTCTAGCCCCTCGGAGATGGAGCGTCTGGAGGAGGCCCTGACTATGCTGGGAGACGAGGATCCTACTTTCCACTACCATAAAAACGAAGAGACGGAGGAGATTATCGTCTCGGGCATGGGAGAGCTCCATTTGGAGGTTCTCACCGAGCGCCTTCGGCGCCATCATAAGCTCCAATTTCGCACGGGGCGGCCCCAGGTGGAGTTTAGGGAGACCATCACCAAGGCTGTGGAGGTGGAGGAGTGGATGGACAAAGTCATGGGTGAGGACGATAAAGCCCTTCATATCTGCGGTGGGGTGAGGCTGCGCTTGGAGCCTTTGCAGCGGGGGAAGGGCCTAGAGATCGTGGATCTGGTGCCCGAGAAGCCCCAGGTGGCCAAGGATCAGGAGATCAGGGAGGCCATAGCCCGGGCTGTCAGGGATGCGGCCACCAGCGGGGTAAAGGCGGGCTATCCTGTCACGGACGTTAGGATAGAGATCCTAGACTACCGCTACGAGCCGGGTAAATCTACTCCCCAGGCCTATACCATTGTTACCTCCATGGCTATGAGGAAGGGGTTAGAACAGGCCAAGAGTGTCCTTCTGGAGCCTATCATGGAGCTGGAGGTTTTGGTGCCTGGGGAGAATGTGGGAGATGTCATGGGTGATCTAGGCGCCCGGGGTGCTCGCATCGAAGGGGTACGGGACAAAGGCAATGTTCAGGTCATCAGGGCTTTGGTGCCTTTAAAAGAGATGTTCGGATACACCACCACTCTCAGGTCCCTCACTAAGGGCCGGGGCAGTTACACCATGAAGTTTCACAGCTTCGACCACTTTTGATTTTTTGGATTTGTCCACCTCAGCATAAAGGTCAGGAAAGCTTCTCCGAATGTCCGTTAAATATGCCTAATTGTTTTTTGGACGTTTTGGAGACAGATTATAGAGGCGGTTGTAAGATGGAGAGGGAATTCGGAGGTGCTGCTGATGAATAGATGGGTAGCGGTTCTATTGGTGTTTTCTCTGTTTCTGGCGGGTTGCGCCGCAAGGGTGCAGGTGAAGACCATTGAGCCTTTGAGGCTGGAGCATACCTATTCTATAGTGCTGGCCACTTCCTATGCGCCTGACGAGGTGACTCGTTCTGTGATCGGCTTCATGAAGAGGGTTATGGAATTTGAGAATCAGGAGTTCACTCCTGTGGTGGCTGAGCCCCTTCAATTGAAGGGCTCTTCCCAGAGTTTGGCGGGGTTGGGGGACACACTTTTCCTCATAAAAAGGATGGAGTACTCCCCTCCTCCCGAGGCTACCCTTCGGGTGGATTTCGATGTGTTGGAGTACGACACCTCCTTTAAAGCCTCTCGGACCATAGAGGTGATCTGCCACTGTCCTGGCTTCTCCCCCGACGAGGCCCTGGAGTTTTTGGCAGAAACGGCAACCCGCTGGATACTGGAAGGAATCCAGGGGCCTGTGGACGCCTTCCTCTCCACAGGTTTCGGTGGTCTGGGGGACGGTGGTGCTGAGGGAGGTGAGGCTAAATAGCTCTAAATCACCTTGTTCAGCGGATACTCAATGATTCCTACAGCTCCCAGCTTTTGGAGTTTGGGCACCAGGATGCGCACCTCTTTTTCTGTGGCGATGGTCTCCACGGAGTACCAGTCTGATTGATAGAGGGAAGCCACGGTGGGGGCGGTGATGCTGGGCAATAGCTTGATCACCTCGTCTAGCTTGTCTCCCGGCACATTCATTTTAAGGCCCACCATGCCGTGAGCGTTGAGGGCTGACTTGAGCATGAGGGAGACGCGGCTTAGCTTCTCCCGCTTCCAGGGGTCCTGCCAGGCCTCTTTGTTGGCGATGAGCTGGGGGTACGTGATCATGAGGTCTTCCACGATCCTCAGGCCATTGGCCCGAATAGTGGAGCCCGTCTCTGTCACCTCTACTATAGCATCGGCCAGGCCTTCGGCTATCTTGGCCTCGGTGGCGCCCCAGGAGAACTCTACGTCTACAGGGATGTTCTTCTCTTGGAAATACCGCTTGGTGAAGTTCACCAACTCCGTGTAGATCTTTTTGCCCCGGCAGTCTTCGGGGGAGTTTATGGGCGAATCTTTGGCTACCACCAAGACCCACCGGGCTGGCCTTTTGGTGAGTTTGGAGTAGACCAAGTCTTGGAGGACCACCACGTCGGAGTTATTTTCTAAAATCCAGTCCTTGCCCGTGATGCCAGCGTCTAGGACTCCCATCTCAACGAAGCGGGACATCTCCTGGGCCCTCACCAGGACACAGTTGATCTCGTCGTCATCAATGGATGGAAAGTAGCTCCGTTCCCGAACGGTGATGCGCCAGCCTGCCTGGCGGAAGAGGTCTATGGTAGCTTTCTCTAGACTGCCTTTGGGTATGCCCAGTTTCAGTATCTTCTCTGACTCTGCCATTCTCCTTCTCCCTGTCTTTTAGATTCCTAGGAGTTTTTTACCCGCCTCTTCCAAGATGTCCAGCCTTTTTTGGGATTCGGCTTCTAGGTAAAGGCGGGCCAAGGGCTCTGTGCCGGAAGGCCTGAAGAGAAGCCAAGATCCGTCTTCCAGGACCAGCTTGGTGCCGTCTATGGTGATGACGTCTGTCACCTTCAATCCCGCCACTTGGGAGGGGTGGGCTGCCAGTTTCTGAGGGAGTTCTTTTTTCAGTTCTGGAGTGAGGGGGATGTTGACCCTCCGGGAGTGAAGGGGACCCACCAGATGGAAGAGGTCTTCTAGCAGTTCCCCTACGGTAGCTCCCTTTTGGGCCACCATCTCTGCTACCAAGAGGCAGGCGATGATGCCGTCCTTCTCGGGAACGTGGCCTTTGATGGAGAGACCAGCGCTCTCCTCTCCACCCATGACCACCTTGCCTTCCAGGATGTATTCGCCGATGAATTTAAAACCTACTGGAGTTTCGTAAATGGGTCTGCCGTAGTGTTTTGCCAGGCTGTCTAGAAGATGGGTGGTGGCTACAGAGCGGACCACTCCACCTTCCAGTCTCCTCTCTTCCACCAAGTAGCGGAAAACCAGGGCTAGGATATGGTTTGCGGTGATGAATTTGCCTCCTTTGTCTGCGATACCGAAGCGGTCGCCGTCGCCGTCGGTGGCCAGGCCCAGAGTGTAGTCCCCTTCTTTCACCATCTCCAGGAAGTCGGGCATCTCTTCTTCCGAAGGCTCGGGCCGTCTTCCTCCGAAGAGAGGGTTGACCTCTTTGTGCATCACATCCACCCGCCATCCGGCGTCCTGGAGGATTTGATCTACGTATCCTCTGCCCGTGCCCCATAGGGCATTGTAGGCGACCTTTTGGGGAGAGGCGGCCAAGGCGGAGAAGTCTACTTTGGACTCCAGATCCTGTATGTAAGCAG
>QMPS01000169.1 GCA_003648675.1 Aquificota bacterium | reverse complement strand
GGTGGACAGCGTTTTCATAACCAAAGACATCGAAGGCAGCCACCTTGTGAAGGTCAAGGTGAGAAGCCACAGGATCCCCGAGCTGGGCGACAAGTTTGTCTCCCGGCATGGCCAGAAAGGAGTCATCGGCATGCTCGTCCCCCAGGAGGATATGCCCTTCAGCACCACAGGGATAATCCCAGACATAATCATGAACCCCCACGCCTACCCCAGCAGGATGACTGTTGGACAATTCATCGAGGCCATTGGGGGCAAGGCCGCAGCCCTAAGGGGAGAAATCGTGGATGGAACCCCATTCGCCAACGAAGACCCCAAAACGCTGCAAGAAATATTGGTGGAGTTCGGGTTCCAGCCAGGTGGACGAGAAATCCTCTACGACGGCCAATCGGGCAAGAGGTTTGAGGCTGAGATATTCATGGGAGTAGCCTACTACCAGAAACTACACCACATGGTAGTAGACAAGATCCACGCCAGGGCCAGGGGCCAAGTCCAGATGCTAACCAGGCAGCCAACCGAAGGCCGAGCCAGAGGAGGAGGACTGAGATTCGGGGAGATGGAGAGGGACTGCCTTGTCGGGCATGGAGCCGCAATGCTGCTGAAGGACAGACTCCTAGAGGAGTCCGACGCCTACACAATTTACATCTGTGAGCGCTGCGGCAGGCAAGGATACTACGATATAAGGCAGAGGAAGTTCGTCTGCCCAACCTGTGAAACAAAGGGCGACATAGAGCCAGTCAAGGTGAGCTACGCCTTCAAACTTCTCCTCCAAGAGATGCAGAGCTTGTGTCTCTCGCCAAGCCTGGTGCTAACCAAGGAGGTGAACTAGACTGAACAAGATGATAGATGCCATAAGGTTTGGCCTCCTCAGCCCCGATGAGATCCGTAGACTAAGCGTGGTAGAAATCACTACGAGTGACACATACGATGAGGACGGGGCACCCATAGCCGGCGGCTTAATGGATCAAAGACTTGGAACTCTGGAACCCCGGCAGAGATGCAGAACCTGCGGAAACATCTCGATAAACTGTCCAGGGCACTTCGGACACATAGAGCTGGCCGTCCCAGTAATCCACGTAGAGTTCGCGAAGCAAATCTACAAGGTGCTCTCAACCACCTGCAGGAACTGTGGATCCATTCTACTGGACGAGAAGACCAAAGAAGAGCTAGCTGAAAGACGCCGAAAAGACATAGAGATGTTCGGGAAGGTCAGCGATGAGACGGCGGCCGAGATACTGAAACAAGCTAAAAAGTACAAGAGGCACAAGGAATGCCCAACCTGTGGGCACGTTCAAACACTGGTCAAATTCACGAAGCCCACCAGCTTCATGGAGGTGGAGAAGGAGGAGTTTTTCGACGAGGATGTGGAGGAAGAGGAGGAGGTAACCAAGAAGCTCACCCCCAACATGATTAGGGAGTGGTTTGAGCGCATCCCAGACGAAGACCTGGAGCTATTGGACTACAACCCCGAGGTTGCTAGACCCGAGTGGATGATTCTCCAAGTCCTACCTGTGCCACCAGTGGACGTCCGCCCCAGCATCATCCTGGAATCAGGCATACGCGCCGAGGACGACCTCACCCACAAACTGGTAGACATCATTAGAATCAATCAAAGGCTCAGGGAGAACATCGAGGCAGGCGCCCCCACCCTCATAATAGAAGACCTATCAGAGCTACTCCAATACCATGTAACAACCTACTTCAACAACGAGGTCTCAGGCATCCCACCCGCAAGGCATAGGTCTGGTAGAACCCTCAAATCTCTAGCCCAAAGGCTCAAAGGCAAAGAAGGCAGGTTCCGAGGCAACTTAAGCGGAAAGAGAGTGGACTACTCAGCTAGGACTGTAATCAGCCCCGACCCCAACTTGGACATCAACCAAGTCGGAGTCCCAGTGCACATAGCCACCAAACTCACTGTTCCAGAGGTGGTCAACGAGAGGAACATAGAAGAGCTCAAAAAGCTTGTTATAAACGGGCCATACCAGCACCCTGGGGCGCTCTACGTAATACGACCAGACCAAAAGAGAATAAGGCTGGAATTCGTCCAAGACCGGACAGTAATCGCTGAAAGCTTAGAGCCAGGGTTCATAGTTGAACGCCACCTAAAGGATGGGGACATCGCCCTCTTCAATAGACAGCCAAGTCTTCACAGAATGAGCATAATGGCCCACGAGGTCAAGGTGCTCCCCTACAAGACCTTCAGAATGCATCTCACCGTCTGTCCACCCTATAACGCGGACTTCGATGGGGATGAGATGAACCTACACATACCCCAGAGCAAGGAAGCTCAGACAGAGGCTAAGCTGCTTATGCAGGTCCAGGACCAGATCCTTAGCCCCCGATACGGGGCCCCCATAATTGGGGCGGGGAAGGACTACATAACAGGGGCATACCTGCTGACGCGCAAGGAAACCATGTTAAAGGCTAACGAGGTGGGAATGCTTTTGAGCTATGTGGGTTACACAGGCGAAATACCGAAGCCCGTTGTTGTGGACCCAGAGCCCCTCTGGAGCGGAAAGAGCCTCTTCAGCATTTTCCTTCCCAGCGATTTCAGCTTTGTCACCAGGGCCAACATCTGCATGCACTGCGCCGAATGCAAATACGATGAATGTGAATACGATGCTTACGTTGTGATCCAGAATGGGGTACTCAAGTCTGGGGTGATCGACAGGAACAGCATAGGTGCAGAGCGAGCGGACACCATCTTCCACCGCGTGATAAAAGACTATGGAACCGATGCGGGCCACGACTTCCTCAACGGCATCAGCCGCCTCATCAATGGATTCCTCACCCTGAGAGGTTTCACCTATAGCTACGATGAGCTGGGGCTTGGTGAGAGGGAGATAGAGGCCATAAAGAAGGTGATGGCGGAGATGGAGGAAAGCGTGGCCAAGCTCACAGAGGAATACCATTCAGGGGCCTTAGAGCGTCTACCTGGTCAAACCATGCAGGAAAGCTTCGAGATAAAGGTCATGAACGTACTGGCCAACGCCCGAGACAGGGCAGGGGAGATCGTCCAAAACGGCTTGCCCTTCAACAACAGCGGCATAATAATGACTCGAACCGGGGCCAGGGGAAGCAGTCTAAACATAGGTCAGATGATGGGCAGTGTAGGCCAACAGTCAATCAGGGGGAAGAGGATCATGAGGGGATACGAGAACAGAACTCTCCCCCACTTCAAGGAGAACGACTCCACACCCATGGCCCGAGGCTTTGTATACAGCTGTTACCGGGATGGGTTGACGCCGCTGGAGTTCTTCTTCCACGCCATGGGTGGAAGAGAGGGGCTGGTAGACACAGCTGTGAGGACCCAGCAAAGCGGATACATGCAGAGGAGGTTGATCAACGCCCTGGAGCACCTTCGAGTGGAGTACGATGGAACCGTTAGAAACAGTGTGGGGGATGTGGTCCAGTTCTCCTATGGCGAGGACGGCGTGGACCCCAGCAAGTCGGACCACGGAGTAGCCGTGAACATAGGCCAATTGACCGAGAGGACCAAGCTTACAATGGAGAAGGGAAAGCCGGCCACCAAGGAATACATCATGGAGAAGATAAACGGCATAAAGATGGAGATTCCCCAACTCCTCAAAGACGAGATGGCGAGGAGGCTGACCCAGGAGGAGCTCACCGAAGACGCAGTGGACAGGATAATAGCCGCGGTTT
>QMPS01000168.1 GCA_003648675.1 Aquificota bacterium | reverse complement strand
TCTTTACAGGGCAGGTGCCCACGGCACTTATCGGCAACGATGCCTTCCAAGAGGCGGATATCGTGGGTATCACCAGACCCTGCACTAAGCACAACTTCCTGGTGAAGTCCACTGAAGAGCTGGCCAAGACCATCAGGGAGGCCTTTTATATAGCCACTACGGGTAGGCCTGGGCCTGTTCTGGTGGATATGCCCAAAGATGTTATAGTTGGGGAAGCAGAGTTCGAGTATCCTGAGAAGGTCCACATTCGGGGTTATCATCCCAGTACCCGGGGCCATCCCCAGCAGGTGAGAAAGGCGGCTCAGCTTATAGCCAAGGCCAGGAGGCCCCTCATTTATGCGGGGGGAGGGATTATCATATCTGGCGCCCATGAGGAGCTCAGGGAGCTGGCAGAGCTCACCTATACCCCTGTTACCCTGACTCTCATGGGGCTAGGGGGGTTCCCCGGGGACCATCCCCTTTTCCTGGGTATGCTGGGCATGCATGGCACCTATGTGGCCAATATGGCCATTACTCACTGTGACCTTATCATTGCTGTGGGTGCCCGATTCGACGACCGGGTGACGGGGAAGTTGGAGGCCTTTGCTCCCAGGGCCCGGGATGCGAGGGAAGGGGGGCTGGGTATCATCCATATAGACGTGGATCCCACTTCCATCAGCAAGAACGTGGAGGTGAATGTCCCCATTGTAGGGGATGCCAAGAACATCCTCTCCCAGATGTTGGAAGCGCTGAAGGACATGGACGTGAACTGGGAGGGGCAGCATGGGGACTGGCTAGCCCAGCTTAAAGATTGGGATTCCAAGCATCCTCTCCAGTACACTTACTCGGAGAAAGTGATTAAGCCCCAGTATGTGATAGAGAAGCTCTATGAGGTGACTCAGGGGGAGGCCATCATCACCACCGAGGTGGGGCAGAATCAGATGTGGGCGGCTCTTTTCTACCGTTATAAGCATCCCAGGCAGTTCATCACTTCTGGAGGTTTAGGTACCATGGGATTTGGTTTTCCGGCTGCCATTGGGGCTCAGCTGGGCAATCCCGATGCTTTAGTGATAGACATCGCCGGGGATGGGTCTTTCCAGATGAACATCCAGGAGCTGGCCACGGTGGCCCAATACAATATCCCTGTAAAGGTTGTTATCCTCAACAACGGCTTTCTAGGTATGGTCCGCCAGTGGCAGGAGCTCTTCTTTGACAAGAAATACTCTCAGACAGACATCTCGGTGCAGCCCGACTTTGTGAGGGTGGCCGAGGCCTATGGTATCAAAGGGTACCGCATAGAGGATCCTAAGGAGATAGAGCCCTTCCTTAAGAGTCTGGTGAAGATGAAAGAGGCGGTTATTGTGGATGTGGTGGTGGACCGGGAAGAGTGTGTCTTCCCCATGGTGCCCGCTGGTGCTGCCGTAAACAATATGCTTTTAGATAGGCCCACCACTGAAAAGAACGGGGAGGAGCTGAAACGGCTCTTGCCCCTCAACTTCCCCTCGTGAGGTGGCTCATGGCACAGGAACAGGATATTCAGAGACACACTATAGCTCTTCTTGTTGAAAACAAGCCAGGAGTTATGGCCCGGATAGCGGGGCTTTTCAGCTCCAAGGATTACAATATTCATTCCCTCTCTGTGGGGGAGACCATGGATCCTACCGTCTCTCGCATGACCATTGTCACCTCTGGCCATCCTCTCGTTCTGGAGCAGATAGTGAAGCAGTTAAGGCGTCTCATAGACGTCATCAAGGTGGTCGATCTCACGGCTACAGGTGAGAAGTTTGTGGACCGAGAGATGGTGCTGGTGAAGGTGAACGCCAAAGGAGAGGCCCGGGCTGAGGCTATGAGGATCGCCGATATTTTTAGGGGTAAGATAGTGGATGTCAGCCCTGAGACCTTTGTCATAGAGATTACGGGGGACGAAGGCAAAATCCGGGCTGCTGTGGAGCTCTTGAAGCCCTGTGGCATTAGGGAGCTGGTAAGGACGGGGAAGGTGGCTGTTATGAGGGGGCCCAAGAGCCTCAAGCTGGCGTAGGGAGGACCGGAGACTGGAGGCCAGGTATGAACCAAATGAACCAGACAAACCAGACAAACCAGACAAACCAAATAAACCAGACAAACCAGATAAACCAAATAAACGAAAAAGCGAAATTGGAGGTAGAACATGGCCAAGGTATATTACGATGCTGATGCCAATTTGGATCTGTTGGTGGGCAAAAAGGTGGCGGTGGTGGGTTATGGAAGCCAGGGTCACGCCCATGCCCTCAATTTGAAGGAGAGTGGGGTGGATGTAGTGGTAGCCCTTCACAGGGGGAGTAGATCTTGGGAGAGGGCTCAGAGAGCCGGACTGGAAGTGAGGGAGGTGGCCCAGGCTGTGGCTGAGAGTCAGATCGTTATGATGCTCATTCCTGATACTCTTCAGCCCCAGGTTTACAGAGAGTCGGTGGAGCCTCATCTGGAGAAGGGGGACGCCTTGGCCTTTGCCCATGGTTTCAACATTCACTACGGCCAGATTGTGCCTCCCGAGGATGTGGATGTCTTTATGGTGGCTCCTAAAGGACCGGGGCATCTGGTCCGTAGAACCTTCACCGAAGGTAAAGGGGTACCTTGTCTGGTGGCTGTTGCTCAGGATGCCTCGGGAAGGGCTCTGGATGTTGCCTTGGCCTATGCCAAGGGCATCGGAGGAACCAGAGCCGGCGTTATTGAGACCACCTTCGCCGAGGAGACGGAGACGGACCTCTTCGGAGAGCAGGTGGTGTTGTGTGGCGGAGTCACTTCCCTCATCAAGGCGAGCTTCGAGATCTTGGTGGAGGCGGGTTATCAGCCGGGGGTTGCCTATTTCGAGTGTCTCCACGAGCTCAAGCTCATTGTGGACCTCATCTACGAGGCGGGCATATCGGGTATGCGTTACTCCGTCTCTGATACGGCCAAGTACGGCGATGTGACTCGTGGTCCCCGGATTATCAACGAGGACGTGAGAGAGGAGATGTGGGAGATCCTGGAGGAGATCCAGTCGGGCGAGTTTGCCCGGGAGTGGATTCTGGAGAACCAGGCAGGTAGGCCTGTTTTTAACGCCTTACTTAAGAGGGATGTTCAGCATCCCATAGAGGAGGTGGGAAAGGAGCTGAGAGCCATGATGTCTTGGATCAAGGGAGAACTATGAAGGTGAGATCTGAAGGGGCCCCTTTCATAGCTGGGGGGCTGATTCTTGTTCTGGTGGCGGGGTTGCTGGGTTGGCCTGCCGTAGCTGCTCTACTGGCCCTTTTTACTCTTTCTCTCCTTCGGTTCTTTCGGGATCCTGAAAGGGTGGTTCCTGAAGGCGAGGGGCTCATGGTGGCCCCTGCTGATGGACGGGTGGTGGAATTGGGGGATGGTCGTTTCGCCATCTTTATGAGCCTCTTTGACTGTCATGTGAATCGGTCTCCCGTGGCTGGAGAGGTGGTGGATGTGGTTCACACCCGGGGAAAGTTTCATCCTGCTGATAAGCCTCAAGCCAAGGAGAATGAGAGAAATCTCATTGTTTTGAAGAGGGGAGATGAGGAGATAAGGGTGACCCAGGTGGCTGGCCTGGTGGCAAGGAGGATCGTTTGTTGGGCAAAACCTGGGGACCGGGTGGAAAGAGGGGAAAGGATAGGAATGATCGTCTTTGGGTCTAGAGTGGAGGTGGAGGTGTTCCCGGGCCGGTGGCGCTTCACTGTGGCTCAGGGGGAC
>QMPS01000167.1 GCA_003648675.1 Aquificota bacterium | reverse complement strand
TGTAAGAGGTAGCCGCTTCCACCTCCACCTTACCCCTCATGATGAGGGAGAGGGCCTCTGCAGCGGCTCCAGATGCCTGTGATACAGTGTCAGGGATGTCTTTGGGTCCCTGGCAACACCCGGCAATGAAGACGCCATCGCTGGCCGTGGACACAGGGGCCAGCTTGGGATGCAGCTCTATGAACCAACCGTCTTGGTCCTGGGATATACCCACCATATGGGCAATTTTGTCCGCCCCATCGGCCGCCTGAAGCCCTACAGAAAGGATCACCATATCCACAGGAACCCGGCGCACCTTACCCGCCAGGGTGTCCTCAGCAACCACAATGAGCTTACCTTCTTCCTCAGGGGACTGGGCTACGTCGGTGACCTCGGCCACCTTACCCCGAATAAAGTGGGTACCCTCTTCCTGGAGGCGGTTGTAGAACTCTTCATACATCTTACCGGGAGACCGGATGTCGATATAGAACTCGAAGACCTCGGCCCCCGCCTTCTCCCGAATTAGGTGGGCAAACTTCATGGAGTACATACAGCAAACCCGGGAGCAGTAACGGTTGGTATTCTCGTCCCTGGAACCCACGCAGTGAATAATGGCCACCCTCTCGGGCACCCGACCGTCCTTCATACGGATCTGGCCTTCGGTGGGGCCTGCTGCGTTGTTTATCCTCTCAAACTCTACGCTGGTATACACTTCGGGATACCGCCTGTAGCCGTACTGGACCAGTGGAGATGGGTCGAAGGTCTTGAAGCCCGTGGCCACGATGACGGAGCCCACCTTCACTTCCAGGATCTCCTCCTTCATGTGGTGGTTTATGGCATTGGCCTCACAGAGGAGCTCACACTGACGACACTCACAGCAACCGGCACAGTCTAGACACCGCTTGCCCTCCTCTACTGCCGCCTCTTCATCCATGGTGAGCTCCACCTCACCGAAGTCCTTCACCCTCTCATCCACCGGTCTATGGGGAGGCTCATGGGGTTGTGTCACGGTGTAGCGGCGCTTCTTGAGGACTTCTTCCCTGTCCACCGTCTCCAGCCAGTGTTCCTCGTAAGGCCGGGCCTTCAGGTCCTCCCCTTCCAGGAAACGACGGATGTACTCCGAGGCCTGGCGCCCCAGGCCGATGGCCTCCACAATGGTGGAAGGTCCTTTGGTGGCATCGCCACCGGCAAAGACCCCTTCCCGGCTGGTAGCCAGGGTCTCGGGATCTACCCAGATGGTGCCGTCCCTGTTTATCTCCAGACCCTCATCGGCCAGCACCTCCGAGTCGGGATACTGACCGACGGCCAAGATCACGGCATCAGCGGGAATCTTGAAGTTAGAACCCTCTACTGGAATGGGCCTCCGACGCCCCGATTCGTCGGGCTCGCCCAGCTCCATCCTTACACACTCCACCTCTTTTAGCCTTCCATCCTGGCCATGAAAGGCTACGGGATTGGTGAGGATCCGGATCTTCACACCCTCAGCCTCCGCTGCCTCTATCTCCTCGGGGAAGGCGGGCATCTCCACCCGGCTCCGGCGATAGACAATGGTCACGTCTTTGGCCCCCAGGCGCAGGGCCACCCGGGCAGCGTCTATGGCCGAGTTGCCGCCGCCCACCACGATCACCCTGTCACCCAGAGACACCTTCTCCCCGGAATTGACCCGTCTCAGGAAGGTGATGGAGTGGTGGACACCTTTCAGGTCCTCCCCGGGGATGCCCATGGTCCTGTCTTTGTGGGCACCAATGCCCAGGAAAACAGCCTTGTATCCCTCTTTGAAGAGGTCATCTACCCTTTTGCCATCCTTGCCCACGGGGGTGTTACAGACAATTTCGACCCCTGCCTTCTTGATGAACTCTATCTCCTTGTCCACCAAGTCGTTGGGCAGGCGGTATTCGGGAATGGCATACCTCAGCATCCCTCCGGGCTTTTCCAGGGCCTCATACACGGTGACGGGATAGCCCTGGATGGCCAGATAATAGGCACAAGCCAGACCAGCAGGGCCAGAACCCACTACAGCCACCCTCTTGTCTTCTTTCTTTTCGGGCAACTCTACAGGTGGTTCCAGACCCACGTTATCGTAGTACCAGTCAGCCACGAAGCGTTTTAGTGCCCGGATTTGAACGGGACCCCCCACGAGAGAACGGGTGCATTCCGCCTCGCAAAAGGCAGGACAGGCCCGGCCCAGACTGGCGGGGAAGATGACCCGCTCCGTGATGAGCTTAAAGGCCTCTTCGTATTTACCAGCCGAGATGAGCTTCACGTAACCGTGGGCGTTGAGACCTGCAGGACATGCATTGCGACAGGGAGAAAACCCCTCCTTATCTATAACGAAGACGTTGGGCACGGCCTGGGGGAAGGAACGATAAATGGCCGTTCTGTCCATCATGCCGTATTCAAAGTCGTTGGGCACCAGGACGGGACACCCTTTGACGCATTCTCCGCAGCCTGTACACTTGTCCTCCAAGACATAACGGGGCTTGCGGCGGATCTTCACGTCGAAGTTGCCGATGTAACCAGAGACCTCCTCTACCTCGCTATAGGTGAGGAGTTTGATCTTCTCATGCTGACCCACGGAGACCATCTTGGGGGTTAAGATACAGGCGGAACAGTCCAAGGTGGGGAAGGTCTTGTCGAACTTGGCCATGTGTCCCCCTATGGTGGGCTCCCTCTCCACCAGATAGACGGTCCTGCCCGCATCGGCTATCTCCAGGGCCGCTTGCATACCGGCTATACCACCACCGACGATGAGCACATCAGGATGAACGTCCACAATTCTAGGCTCCAGGCGCTCGTGATGAACAACCCTGAGAACCGCTGCCTTAACAAAATCTTTTGCCTTTCGGGTGGCCTCGCCCTCGTCCTCCGTGACACAGGAGACCAGCTCGCTGATACTGGCCATCTGGAAAAGATAGGGATTGAGCCCCGCCTTTTTGCAGGCATTACGGAAGGTCTTTTCATGCATCCTGGGAGAACAGGAGGCCACTACTACCCTGTTAAGGTTATACTCTTTGATGTCGTCTATGATAAGGTCCTGACCAATGTTGGAACACATGAACTTGTAGTCCCGGGCCACCACCACGTGCTCTAAGGTGGAAGCGAAGTCCACCACCTCCTGGATATTCACCTTATACGAAATATTGATACCGCAATGGCAGATGTAGACACCCACCCGGGGTTCTCTGGATTTAAGGATGAAGGATGAATTATAAAGGATAGAACCGTTCTTTTCCTTTTCTTTGGCTTTCTCTTTCATCCCTCATCCCTCCTCTTTCAACCTTGACCTTCTCATTCCTCCCTCCATCGCAAGGCCAGCTTGTTACCCCAAAAGTCTCGCGACCTGGGAACTCCTATTCTCAAACGGCAACCTTAAAGGGTACCAAGAGCTTCTTGAGGCCCAGGACTTTCCTGTCCATGCCAATGGCCAATCCCAAAAGCTGGGTGAAATAGACTACAGGGACATTCCCCACGCCCAGTTTGCCCTGAGGAGCCTCCAGATTGAACTGACAGAGGGGACAAATGGCCACAATAGCCTGGGCCCCCTTTCGAGTGGCATCCGACAAGATCCTCCTCACCAAAGGCAGACAGGCCTCCTCGTGGGCCACCATCTGAGCAGCCCCACAGCAATAGGTCTTGGCGGTGAAATCCACCACCCGGGTTCCCAAGAACTCCAGAAACGTGTCCAGAGCCTGGGGCCTTTCAGGGTGGTCCTCAC
>QMPS01000166.1 GCA_003648675.1 Aquificota bacterium | reverse complement strand
GCTTTGTAGGGTCCTTTTCGTGGTTTCCAGGGTCTCCTGGGCCTCTTCCAGAGTGATCTTCAGTTCTTCTAGAGAGCTTTGGGCGGAAAGGGCTAAGGGCTCCCCATGGTTTTGTATGAATAGGTGGATCTCCTTCAACAGTTGAGTCACTTGGGTTTCGTCTTTGGCGAGTAGGTCCAGGAGTTGTTCGGTTTTCGTAGACACCTTCCTTACCCCGATCCGGGTTTCCTCCACCAGGGCGGGCAGTCCCCGGGATGTGGTGGCCAGGTTTTGTAGGGTTGTTTCTATCTCTTTGCGCTGGGAGGCCAGGGATGTGGATAGGAGGGAGAGGTTTTTCAAGGTGGTACTCAGAGACTGGAGGTTTTCGGGGGAGAGGAGGAGGGTGAGGCGGGTGACAAGGGTTTCAGTCCTTTGGCTCAGTTTGGTGATCACTTGGTCCAGTCGGGTGATGATGGAGGGCTTGGTCTCTATCACAGGGTAAGGAGGGACATTTCTGGGTTTTAGGGGCGGGGAGTGGCGAGTTCCACCTGTGAGCTCTATGTAAGCCAGCCCCGTGATGCCCTGGTAGGCCAGGTGGGCCCGGGTGTCTTGACGTATAGGTGTTCCCCTCTTCACCTTGATAGCGGCCTTCACCAGCTCGGGGTTTTTAGGGTCTATAGACAGGTTCTCCACCGTACCCACTTTGATGCCCCTGTATTTGACTGGAGAGCCAATGTTCAACCCTGAGACTGATTCTTGGAAATAGACGGTGTAGTGGTCGTACTCTTGCTCGTACTCCACCTTTCCCAGCCATAAGAGGGCCAGGATGAGGAGGAGAGTGCTCCCCGTGATGAAAAGTCCCACCAAGGTGTAGTTTATCTTTCTTTCCAAGCTTTTCCTTCCTTTCTTCCGTAGAAATAGTCCTGGATCCAGGGGTGGGGGAATCTGGCCACCTCCTGAGGTGTTCCCTCCACCAGAGCCTTCCCTTCCAGTAGAACCACCATTCTATCCACAATGGACTCTATGGTGTCCAGATCATGGGTGACCAGGACTACGGTGAGACCCAGTAGGTCCCTCAGTTCTTTGATGGTTCTGTCGAAGTAAGCCGCTGCCACAGGATCCAGGCCCGAGGTGGGCTCGTCCAAAAATAGGATTTCGGGGTCCAAGGCCAAGGCTCGAGCCAGGGCTGCCCGCTTTTTCATACCCCCGCTGAGCTGGCTGGGCATGACGCAGGCCGAATCCAGGGGGAAGTTGGCCAGGGAGAGCTTTAGCGACACCAGTTCCTCAATCAGGTCCCTGGGGATCTGGGTGAATTCTACCAGGGGAAGGGCCACATTCTGGGCTACGGTGAGTGAGGAGATGAGCCCCCCGAACTGGAAGAGGACACCCCATTTACTTCTCAGATGGCGGGCTTCTCCGGGGGATATATGGGCCAGGTCATAGCCCAGCACTTTTATGGAGCCCTGGGTGGGTTTCAGCAGCATTATTATCTCCCGCAGGAGTACCGTCTTTCCCGAACCGCTGCCTCCCACTATGGCGTAGATCTCTCCCCGTCTCACTGAGAGGCTTATACCTTTGTGGATGGTCTTTCCACCCAGGCGGGTGACTAGCCCCTCGATCTCTACCACTTTCTCTTCCATCATATGCCCATGTTCCCCAGGATTACCGAGAGGAGGGCGTCTATGGCTATAACGGCGAAAATAGTGTTCACCACGCTGATGGTGGTGTAACGCCCTACACTTTCGGCGCTACCTTCTACCTGGAAGCCCCTGAAGCAGGAAATAAGGGCTAAAGGCAGGGCGAAGATGGGCCCCTTGGCCACTCCCACCAGGAAGGACTGGAGAGAGAGGGCTTCCCTCAATCGGGAGATGAAGTCGTGGTAGGAGATGTCCAGGATTTGGCGGGAGATGACCATGCCTCCCCCAATGCCCACCAGGTCTGCCAAGAAGATGAGGAGGGGGAGGGCTACGATTAAGGCTCCCAGTTTGGGCATGACGAGCACCTCCATGGGGGATATACCCAGGGTCCTAAGGGCGTCTACTTCTTCATTTACTTTCATGGTGCCGATCTGGGCGGTATAGGCCGATCCCGACCGTCCCGCTACCATGATGGCTGTCAGGAGGGGGCCCATCTCACGAGCCATGGAGATGGCCAGCAGGTCTACCATGAAGATGCTGGCTCCAAACCTCTTGAGCTGGAGAGCTCCTTGATAAGAGATGACCACCCCTGCCAGGAGGGCCACCAGGACCACGATGGGAATGGCCTTGGCTCCCGTCTGTTCTATTTCGTAGAAGGTCTCCCTCCAGGGTGCTCTGTGGGGCTTCACGAGGATGGATAGAGCAGTCGCACTGGCTTCCCCCAGAAAGGCGAAAAAGTCCAGGGTGTCTTTTAAGAGGGCGTGGGCCCATTCTCCCAATTGATGGAAGGGATTGGGAGTTAAGGGTTTGGTGCATACCTTGACCTCTGGGGTTTGGGAGAGGAGTTCTAGGAGGTGTTGATGTTCTCCTTTAAAGTTTGAGAGGAAGACCTGGGCTCCCCTTTCTCTCCACCCTCCCATGTATTTCAAAAGGATGTAGGCTCCTCCGGTGTCTAAGGCCTCTAGCCCTTTTCCGTCCACTTCAATGATTGTTTTTGGGGAGGCTTCTACTTTCTGCAGGGCCTCCTGGAGTTGGGGAACTCTCTCTATCTGCCAGACTCCGCGGAGCACCACCTTGAGGGTGCCTTGAGATTTAGAGATGGAGAGGGGGGAAGGGTTCACAGGTTTCTCCTAGGAAATGATCTCCTTTACTTTAGAGAAGAGGCCTTTTTTGCCAGGGGGTGACACCTCTTCCCTCCGGATGCGGGCGATTTCCTCCAAAAGCTCCCGTTCCTGGGGAGAGAGTTTTTGGGGCATAACGATGCGGGGTCGTACCAGAAGGTCTCCCTTTCTGCCACCTTTCAGGGAAGGCATGCCTTTACCCTTCACCTTCACCACCTCTCCAGGCTGGAACCCTGGGGGGATTTCTACCTCGATTATCTCTTCCAGAAGGGGGACTTCCAGCCGGGTACCCAGGATGGCCTGCACATAGCTGATCTGGGGTTCATAAATGAGGTTCTTACCTTCCCTGCTAAAGAGGGGGTCTTCCTGTACCCTTACCTCTACGTAGAGGTCCCCGGGTTCACCTCCATGGAGACCGGCGTGGCCTTCTCCTGGCAAGCGGATTCTCAGACCGTCCTCCATGCCTGGGGGAATATCCACCCTTACTCTTCTTTTCTGGGAGATCCTCCCCTCTCCACGGCATCGAGGACAGGGGTTTTTCAGGATAATGCCTTCACCACCGCAGTGGGGACATGTCCTGGTTACTGTGAAGAAACCCTGGCGATAGTAAAGCTGTCCCTGGCCGTTGCAGGTGGGGCAGGTGGCGTAATCCCCTGGGTTGACAGCGCCCAGTCCCCGGCATTGGGGACAGAGCTCCCTCCTTTCCACTTCTAGGTGTACGGTGGTGCCTCGAAGGGCTTCTGCAAAGGAGATTTCCACCCGGTGTAGGATGTCCTGGCCCCTTTGGGCCCGGCTCCTCCTGTTCTGTCTGGTGCCGAATATGTCCCCAAAGAACTCCTCAAAGATGTCCGAGAAGCTTCCGAATCCCTCAAAGCCCCAGGCTTCTTGGCCTCCGCCCCTGTTGAAGTCCGTGGTGCCAAACCGGTCGTAGTTGGCCCTCTTAGCTGGGTCGGAGAGGACTTGGT
>QMPS01000165.1 GCA_003648675.1 Aquificota bacterium | reverse complement strand
GCGGGAATAATCGATTGTGTATGCGAAGCATGTGCGATTAAAACTGGTGTTTATGAGAGCGCTGATCTCAAGAACTCTATCTGTGCGGTGAGATGAATGGCCATCCAAGTATAGCCAGATACATGGAAGAAGGGTATGATGTCATAATTCTTTGAGCTCCATGATTCTCTTTGCAAAGCGTTGCTTTTCCTTACAGATGAGGATAAAAGAGACGCATGCTGGATGGAGAAGCTGTTCTGGCGAAGGCTCGAGAGCTAGGAGCATTAGACGCTGTTATCATACCTACGTCTTCCATTGTGGTAGCCCACTGGGTGAGGCTTAAGTGTCAGTACGGATGTCCAGACTACGGGAAGTGGAAGACCTGTCCTCCCTACTCTCCTGATCCCGACACCACCAGTAAGGTTCTGGCTGAGTACGAAAAGGCATTGTTGATGAAGTCTACAAGTCACACCGAAGCTACCAACTTGGCTGTGTCTATGATGTTCTGGCTCTACTCCCAGGGTATTTTCAAGGCCTTTCCCATGGGTTCTGGGCGCTGCTATCTCTGTGAAGAGTGTGATCCTCTCAATTGCCGCCATCCCGATAAGGCTTACCCTTCCATGGAGGCTTGCGGCATAGACGTTGTGAGTACAGTGAAAAATGCGGGGTGGGACAACGGCCCCTTGGAGGGCGGGAAATACCCCCACTTCTGCATGGTCCTTCTCTGGTAGGGTTCGACCCTCTTCAGGCCTGTGCCTTTGCTTCTGCGTGGTCCCGTCTAGATTTCCCTTTCGTCTACCACTACCTGCTGTTTGCCGCTGGAGGCTTCTATGCTCCCAGGAGCTACCAGTACCACCTTCATCTCCAGGCCCAGCTTGTCCGCTAGATCTCTCTCTATCCTTTTGGCCAAAGCGTCCTTTTCTTCCCTGCCTGTGAGGATGCTCTCTACTTGTACCTCTACTTGATCCAGCCCTTCTTCTCGGTAGAGCCTTATCAGGTAGTTGGGGCCTACCTGGAAGGAGAGGAGCACGTCCTCTATCTGACTGGGGAAGAGGTTTATTCCCCGGATGATGAGCATGTCATCCACCCGGCCCTTCACCCTGGCCATGCGTACCAAGGTCCTGCCGCATTCGCAGGGTTCGTTGTTGAGGGATGTGAGGTCTCCCGTACGGAAGCGCAGGACGGGAAAGGCCTCTTTGGTGAGGGTTGTGAGGACCAGTTCCCCTTCCTGGCCCGGATCCAGCACCTCGCCTGTTGCGGGGTCTATTATCTCGGGATAGAAGTGGTCTTCACTGATATGGAGCCCCTGACGATATTCACATTCGTAGGAGACACCTGGTCCTCCCACCTCTGCCAGGCCATAATTGTCCAGGGCCTTTATCAAAAGGTGGTCTTCTATCTGCTTACGGGTGGCTTCGGACCAGGGTTCTGCTCCAAAGAACCCTACTTTGAGTGAAAGGCCCCTGGGATCTATTCCCATCTCCTGGAGTCGGTGGCCTATCCGCAGGGCGTGGGAGGGGAGACTCACCAAGGCTGTGGCCTTAAAGTTCATCATGATATTTATCTGTCTGGTGATGCTCATGGCAGAGGCGGGTATGACAGTGGCCCCTAAGAGCTCGGCGCCGGCATGGAAGCCGAATCCTCCTGTGAATAGGCCGTAATTAAAGGAGATCTGGAGAACGTCTCTCTCCCCCAATCCCCCCGCCATGAGGATGCGGGCATTGAGGTGGGCCCAATACTGGAGATCCCTCTTGGTATACCCTACCACTACGGGCTTGCCTGTAGTGCCACTACTGGTGTGGATCCTGGCTACCTTGGTGAGGGGAACGGCGAAGAAGGAGTAAGGGAAGCCCTGGAGGAGGTCTTCCTTGGTGGTGAAGGGTACCTCCCGCAGGTCTTGAAGGCTGAGGATGTCCCCGGGGCCTAGACCTACTCTGTCGAAGAGCTCCCTGTAGAAAGGTACGTGCCTGTAGGCATGGTGAAGGGTGGCTTGGAGGCGCTCCAGCTGGATTTGCTCCAGCTCCTCTCTATCCATGGCCTCAAACTTGGGATTCCACATCCATTTCATTTTCTCCCCCTAGTCAAAGAAGTCCTCCCGGGCCCGACCGAGATAGACGTCCAGCACCGTGTCGTCTGAAAGGAGCATCTCCGTCTCTCCCGAGAGAACAATGGCCCCTGACTCCATGACGTACGCCCTGTGGGCAAACTCCAGAGCCAGGGGTGCGTTTTGCTCTACCAGTATTATGGACATAGACCTCTCTTTGCGCAGTTCCTTTAAGGTCTTGTATATCTCTTCTACTATCACAGGAGCTAGGCCCAGGCTGGGTTCGTCTAGGAGAAGGAGTCGGGGATCACCCATAAGGGCTCGTCCAAGGGCTAGCATCTGTTGCTCACCGCCGGAAAGGGACCCGGCCAGTTGCTTGCGCCTCTCGGCAAGGAGGGGGAAGAGATGGTAAACCCACTCCATGGTTTCCCTCATCCACTTCTTGTCTCCTCTTTTGGAGAAACCTCCCAGGAGGAGATTCTCTTCCACTGTTAAGCTGGAGAAGACCTGACGCCCTTCAGGGACCTGTACGATTCCCTCTTTCACCAGCGCGTAGGGGGAGAGCCGGGAGATGTCTCGACCTTCTAAGGTAATCTCTCCCTCTTTTCTTGTCACCCCTGAGAGAGCCATAAGGACAGAACTTTTGCCTGCGCCGTTGGGCCCAATGAAGGCCACGGTTTCCCCCCTGTGGACGTGGAAGCTGATTCCTTTCACTGCCTGTATTCGGCCATAGAAGACCTTTAGACCCCTAACCCTTAGCACGCTTCTCCCCCAAGTACGCCTTTATTACCGTCCTCTCCCTTTTCACGGCTAGGGGTGTCCCCTCATAGATCTTCTGTCCGAAATTGAGGACAATGACCCAGTCGGATATCCCCATGACCAGGTCCATGTCATGCTCTACCAGAAAGACGGTTATGCCCCTTTCCTTCAAGCCGTGGATAAAACGGGCTAGCGCCAAGGTTTCTTTGGTGGTGAGTCCTGCAGCTGGCTCGTCTAGGAGCAGAAGTCTAGGCGCCAGGGCCAAGGCCCTGGCGATTTCTACCTTGCGTTGAATTCCAAAGGGCAACTCCCCTGCTTGAACGTGGGCGTAGGGGGTGAGCTCCAGTTCTTCCAGAAGCTTCAAGGCTTTCTTTTCAAGAGCCCCCATCTCTCCCCTCGCCTTGGGTAGAGAAAGCCCTCCGGCCATGAACCCCGAAGAGGTGTGGCGGAATCCCCCTGCCATCACATTCTCTAGCACAGACATTTCCTGGAAGATCTGGAGGTTCTGGAAAGTCCTGGCTATACCCAAAGCCGCCCTTTTGTAGGCCGGCCAATTTCCAATCTCCTGGTTCATGAAGATGACCTTGCCTTCGTCCATGGGTAAGACCCCGGATAGAATGTTGAATAGGGTGGTTTTGCCCGACCCGTTAGGCCCAATAAGGGCTGTAATGGTCCCTTCTTGGACGGTTACGTCTACCCCTCTAAGGGCTTTGACGCCGCCAAAAGACTTTTTCACACCTCTGGCGTCAAGAACTACCACGGATCTTTTCTCCGATCTTTTGGATAAGCCCTGTCAAACCTCCCGGTAGAAAGATGAGGACCATGAGAAGGATGAGCCCGTGGACCATGACTTCCAGGTCTTCTAAGCGGTGGAGAAACTCCGGCAGAAGGGAAAGGAAGGCTCCTCCTAAAAGGGCACCCCAGAGGGAGTACAT
>QMPS01000164.1 GCA_003648675.1 Aquificota bacterium | reverse complement strand
GATGCTAAAGGAAAAGAAGAAATAGTCAAAGTGAAAGCCCCATGTGGAAAAGAGACTTGGTTCCTGATCCTGAACGGGAAGGTAGAGAGAAAGCTAGAAGATCCATAAACACAAGAGCTCCGCGTACGAGGAACTAAGAATCAGGCCCCACGACGCCACCGCAGCAACCCACAGGCAGCGGAGATCTCCTGTCCCCGGCTCTGGCGGATGAAAGTGGAGAGGCCCAACTGGCGCAGCTGAGCCTGGAACTCCAGGACCTCCCTTTCCGAGGGCCTCTCAAATTCGGCCCCGGGGAAAGGATTAAAGGGGATGAGATTCACTTTGACCCGCAGTCCTTCCACCAATCGAGCTAAGCGGCGGGCGTCCTGGGGACTGTGGTTCACCCCTTCGAGGACCACGTACTCTAGGGTGAAACGCTTTCTGGGGGGAAGAGGATAGCCCCGGAGAGCAGCCACGACCTCCTCCAAAGAATATCGGCGGTTGATGGGCATGAGAAGGCTTCGAGTCTCGTCGTCGGTGGCATTGAGGGAAAGGGCCAAGGTGAGATCCAGGCCCTCCCGGGCCAATCGCCTTACCTGGGGCACCAACCCTACGGTAGAAAGAGTCACCTTACGGTGGGAGAAACCCAGGCCCTTATCGGATATGAGGACCCTCAAAGCTGCCAAGCTCTCCTCGTAGTTGTCCAGAGGCTCACCCATTCCCATGAAAACCACATTGGTGAGCTCCCTGCCCTGGTCCCTCACCTCCCTCCTCACCAGGAGAACTTGGTCCAGCATCTCCCCTCGGGTGAGATTACGACGAAATCCCTGGCGGCCCGTAAGGCAAAAACGACAACCCATGCGGCAACCCACCTGGGTGGAAACACACAGGGTGAGTCTGTCCCTATCAGGGATGAGAACCGCCTCCACCCTTTCCCCGTCCAGAGTCGAGAAGAGAAACTTAGTGGTGCCGTCCAGGGCCTCCTCCCTGGCCACTTCCTCCAGAGAAAAGAGACAAAACTCTCCCAACAGGACCTCCCGGAAGGTCTTGGGTAGATTGGTCATGTCATGGAAAGAAGCTACATCGTGACGGTAAAGCCAACCCTCCAGCTGGTCCAGACGATAAGAGGGCTCGCCCCTTTCCTGGAGCCACTGGGCCAACTCCCCTCGAGACAGATCCTTGATAGGCCTAAGAGTCTTCATTGTTCCTGATTAGGCTCCAACCCCATAAGCTCCTGATTGAGAAGCTCCTCCCGGGTCTCCTCCTTCTGGGCTAGCTTCTTGGGTTCTGTGCCCTCCCTGAAGACCTCATAAAATGCTCCAGGGTCACCGGGCGGAGCCACGAGGCCTGTCTTGGGATCTATCCGCTCAAAGACCACCGATGGCGGAGGCACAAAGGGCTCAGGAGGATCTAGGGCCGTAGCCACCTTCATGAACTCCACCCAGATGGGGGCAGCAGCCCTGGAACCCGTTTCACCTTTGCCCAAAGGAGAATGGTCATCGTTACCCACGTAAACCCCAGCCACTGTGCGGGTGGTGAACCCCAGGAACCAGGCACTGCGATACTCATCGGTGGTCCCTGTCTTCCCGCCACAAGGCCTATTCAAAGCCTTTGCCCGCCAGCCCGTGCCCTCCTGGACCACACTCTCCAGAAGAGAGGTCATAACGTAGGAGGTAGCGGGGGAGAGGACCCGTGTGAAGGAGGCTTGGTTCTCCTCCAAAACTTCCCCTTTGTTGTCCTCTACCTTGGTGATGAAGATGGGCTCCATAAGCATCCCCCCGGCAGGGAAAACCCCGTAGGCCCTGGTGAGCTCGTAGAGGCTCACCTCAGAGCCACCCAGGGCCAGGGAAAGATCGGGCCGTAGAGGAGAGGAAATGCCTAGTTTCCGGGCATATTTGACAGCCGTCTTCACCCCCAGCTTCTGAAGGAGCTTAATGGTCACCACGTTCCTGGAATGGGCCAGGGCCACCCGAAGCCGAGTGGGACCGTAAAAGCGCTGGGAATAATTTTCAGGCCGCCAGTAATGAGTCCGGGCCGCTTCCTGGGGAGCCTCCATCTCATAGGTAATGGGGGCGTCCAGAATGATAGAAGCAGGGGTGAAAGTGGTGTCCATAGCCGCCGTGTAGATAATGGGCTTAAAGGCCGAGCCGGGCTGGCGCATAGCCTGAACGGCCCGGTTGAACTCGCTCCTATCAAAATCGTAGCCTCCCACCATGGCTCTGATTCCCCCCGTAGCCAGATCGAAGGCGATAAGGGCACCATCGGCTTTGGGCTCCTGCTCCAGTCCCAATTGCAGGGTGCCATCTTCGTTGTCCCCCAGATACCGAACCAGGATGACGTCCCCAGGTTGAAGAATATCCTTGGGGGTTTTGCCCTCCAGATCTCCTTTGAAAGCCCAGGACATGTCCTTATAGACTATGACCCCCTTCCTATCCCCCAGAGAAACCTTCACCATCTTAGCGTCCACCGCCTCCACTACCCCTCTATAAATGTCACCCATCACCAGCTCCTTGGGGGGAGTGGGAGGCTCCTTGCCCTCTCCCAGACGGTAAAGGGGCCCCCGATAAGGATTCTTCCTCTTATCCAAATCCCGAAGCCCCTTCCTCAAAGCCTCCTGAGCCGCCAGTTGCCAGGTGAGATCCAGGGTGGTGTAGACCTTGAGTCCCTTGTGATAGACCTCGTCGGCCCCGTACTTTTTGATGAGATACTGGCGGACGTACTCCGTGAAATAAGGAGCCTTGTCCACCAGCCGAGCCTTACCCTTGATCAGCTTGAGCTCCTCTTGGGTAGCCTGGAGATACTGCTGATAGGTGATGTAGCCCTCCTCCATCATGCGCTTCAAGACGTAGTTCCGCCTGGCCTGATTCCTATCGGGATGCTTGAAGGGAGAGTAAAAAGCGGGAGCTTTAGGGATGGCTGCCAGAGCTGCACACTCCACCAGTCCCAGGTCCCTCACGTGCTTTCCAAAGTAGGTCTGGGCCGCTACCTCCACTCCGTAGGCTCCGTGGCCGAAGTAGATGAGGTTAAGGTATAGCTCCAGAATCTCGTCCTTGGTGAGAAGCTTCTCCAGTCTCAAGGCCAGGAGAGCCTCCTTCACCTTCCGTTTTATGGAGCGATCAGGGGTGAGGAAGAGAAGCTTGGCCACCTGCTGGGTGATAGTGGACCCCCCCTGAACTACCCTCCCCGCCTTGAGGTCTGTCCAAGCCGCCCGAACGATGCCTTTGACGTCCAGAGCCCCGTGTTTGTAAAACCGGTTGTCTTCTGTGGCGATGAAAGCCTGCCTCAGGGCCACAGGGATCTCGTCCAGGGGCACCCAGATCCGCCTCTCTATAAAGAGTTGGGAAATGAGCTGGCCATGAACGTCATAGACCTGGGTAACCTGGCTCAGGCCCTCCTTGAGCTTTTCCCTCATTTCCTGGACGGGTGGCAGCTCCCGGGTCCAAGTCCACAGCAAATACCCACCCACTCCACCACCAACGAGGACCAGGAGGAGAAAAACGAGAAGCAACCTCTTCAAAAGCCTTTTCATGGACGCAACCGAGGTAATCAACGATCAAAATAGGGACTTTTGCCCGAAACACTCAAAGGTATCCCCATGACGATATCTGCATCTATCATCTCCAGTTTCCGGGCAAGGACCCCCACCCTGTACATGATACGGTTGTCCACATTGTGGATAGAAGCCGTCTTGACAGCTGACCCCAGGGCAATACCCAGGTCCAGAACCCGGATCATACACACGGG
>QMPS01000163.1 GCA_003648675.1 Aquificota bacterium | reverse complement strand
GTTTTGCAGCTGTCAAGACCGTACTTCACCTGGCAGACTGGTTGGCTTCGGCCGGGAAGTTGGATGCCGACTTTCTGTTTCTCAAAAATGGTAAAAACCAAATCCAGAACCATATGTGCGAGAAAGGCTACAAGCTACGGGATTTTCAGGAGGAGATCCAAGGCACAAAGGGAAATGTCAACTTAAGAGCCCCTACTGGCGTGGGAAAGACGGAGGCCCTTTTGGCCTGGGCCGGAAACGCCGAGCGGATTCTCTACCTCCTTCCTACTCAAGCCACCGTAAATGCCATGTGGCTGCGGCTCAGGGAAATCTATGGCGAGGACGCTGTGGGCATTGCCCACGGGAGAGCAAGTTACCTTTTGAGGAAAGAATACGAGGATGAGGCTTTGGACCATCGCCTCTTTGCTTCTGTATTCGCCAAGCCCGTTGTAGTGGCTACGCTGGACCAGTATCTCATAGGGCATCTTCACGGACGCCATTGGGAGGAGAGAGTCACTCTTTCCAGGCATTCCGCTGTCATTCTCGATGAAATTCATTCCTATGAACCTTATACTTTGGGGCTTTTGGTGGAGGCTTTGGAGCGGGATTCACCTCGGAGATTAGCTCTGGCCAGTGCTACCTTACCCGATGCTATAGTGAATCTTCTGGGTAAGGGGACTTTGATAGAGGCAGAAGAGGATCTTTGGAGTAGAAAGAGGCATAAGCTGCAAATTGAGGATGCCCCCATAGAAGAAGCTTTGGGAGGTATCGTAGCATCGGCCCAAAATGGTCAGAGGGTTTTGGTGATCGTCAATACCGTGCCCAAAGCCCAGGCCCTTTGCAAAGAATTTCTCCAAAGGGGCCATTCTAATACCTATTTATTACACTCCCGTTTCACCTTCCGGGATCGCCAGCATAAAGAAGCCCTGGTGGATGAGCATGGACCTGGTACCATTCTGGTGGCTACCCAGGTGGTAGAGGTGAGCCTGGACATTTCTTACGACACCCTTTTCACCGAGTTAGCTCCTCTGGACGCTTTGGTTCAGCGAATGGGAAGGGTAAATCGTGCGGGCAAGAAACCTCCAGTACCAGTGAGGATTTTCCTCAAGTGGGATAAAGGGTCGGAATGGGTGTATGGCCCGGAGATTTTAGGACTCAGTGCCTCTCTTCTGAGAGGTTTACCTCCTGAGCCCACTGATGGGGAGCTGAGAGCTGTGACAAATCTGCTTTATAACAAAGTGGCTGAGCAAGAGGGGTATTTGAGGGAGATTCAGGAGGGAAGCGAGACTCTGGCTTATGTACAGGAGGTCTTGGGCTGTTACACCATGGATCTTAGAGAAGATGATTTGAGGGAGCGTTTCGTGACCCGACATCGGGGAGTGGTTTCGGTGGATGTTTTACCTGAGGTTTATTTAGGTGAGGCCCACCGCATGGTGGAGAGAGGAGAAAAGTGGCGGCTGGTGGAGCTAATGGTTCCCGTGCCGGTTTATTGGGTTTTCGGGTATTTGAAAGAGTGGTTCTACTCCAGTGAAGATCTGGGTGTATATGTCACTAGTCTTCCTTATTCTAGGGAGCTGGGTTTAGAACCTCCTGATAAAGAATGTGCTCCAGGCTATGGGTTTGTGTAGATTTGTCAGCAACGCTCCTTGACGAGTGAATTCTTAGACGTATATTTTACCGAGAAATAGCCGTACAAAGGGGGAGGGTATGGCTACAAAGTTGACTTTGAGGCTCGATGAAGAGCTGATCAGGGGGGCAAAAGAGTACTCGGCCAAGAAGGGAAAGTCGGTTTCTGCCCTTGTGGCCGATTTTTTCTTTGTGCTCCAGAAAGGAGAAAGGCCCTCCAGATATGCTGTTTCCCCTGCGGTGGCCTCTTTGAGGGGAATTCTGAAAGGCAAAGGCGTTGATGAGGATGATTATAAGAAGCACCTTGAAGAAAAGTACCTATGAGGGTTCTATTCGATACCAATGTGGTTCTCGACCTCCTGCTCGACAGGGAACCCTTCGTTGAGCATGCCCTTTATCTCTTTGCAAAGGTGGAGTGCTCTGAAATCACCGGCCTTATTTGTGCCGTTACTGTTACCACCATCCATTACCTCATGACTAAGGCCTTGGGATCGAAGGAAGCTGCTCGTCATATAGGAACTCTCCTGTCTTTATTTGAGATTGCTCCGGTGAACAGGTCGGTCCTTGAGGAGGCCTTAGCCGCTGGTTTTTCCGACTTTGAAGATGCTGTGCTGTATACTTCGGCTTTGAAAGCAGGGGCAGACTGTATCGTCACAAGAGATCTGCCCGGATTTAAAAGGGCCAAGATCCCCGTCTATGCCCCTGAGGAGCTGGCAAGCATTTTGGAGAGCTTGGAAGAGAATCGCGATTAGCCCTTTTGTATCGAGGCAGAGTTGGGACCGGTGCCTGAATTTTGGTCCTTTGCTCCCGGCATGAGGATCCAGTGACTGGTACTGGATGACTTTCCCCCCTGAGATAGTAGGCGTACCTATGTGGGTGCTCCTTATCGCATCATAGAGTGGGCTTGTCTTTTTCAGATAACCCTGCTAAATTTTAGTCACTATGAAAAATAGCAGGGACAAAATTTACATTCCCAGAACTTTGGAGGGGAAAATCCTCAGGCTCCTGGATACTCCTGAGATCATAGCCGTATTCGGGGCCAGGCAGGTGGGGAAGACCACCCTTATGAGGCATGTCTACGACGGTCTCCCTGAGCCAAAAATTTTCTTGGACTTCGAAGACCCAGAGCTTGTGGGACTTTTTGATGAGGATGCAAAGGCTTTTGCCCAGCTCTATGTAGAAGGGAAAAGGTATGTTTTTATAGACGAGTTTCAGCACAGCAGGGTTGGGGGTAAGCACCTCAAGTTTCTCTACGACAGTGATCCCGTCAAGTTCTTTGTTTCAGGTTCTTTAAGCCTGGATTTGGCTATCGAGGCGGCCTCAGCTTTGGTGGGCAGAATTTTCATTTTGGAGCTTCACCCTTTGAGTCTTGCCGAGTTTCTGAGTTACAGGGCCCCTGATCTTTTCCAACTGGCTCAGCAAAGAATGGCTGACAATGCTTCTCTCCCCCAGGCTTTACACACGAAACTCTTGGATTTGGTGGAGGAGTTTTGCACTTGGGGGGGATACCCCAGGGTGGTGACCTCCAAGAATAGCGAGGAAAAGGAAGAGGTGTTGAAGGGTATCTTCACCACTTATCTTCTGAAAGACATAAAAGGGTTTTTTCGGCTGTCCACCGAGTCCCACCTTCAGAAGCTACTCAGGGCCCTGGCCCTACAGGTGGGGGAACTCATCCGATACGAGGAGCTCTCTAAAGTCTCTGGTCTTTCATACTCTTCCCTCAAAGAGCATCTATCCATTCTGGAAGAGACGTACGTTATTTCCCTCTCTCGCCCCTTTTTCACCAACAAGCGTCTGGAGATCGTTAAGAACCCCAAGGTCTATTTTCAGGACGTGGGAATGAGGAACTATGTATGCAAGGACTTCAGAGATTGGGAACTCAGGGCCGATAAGGGGCATTTGCTGGAGAACCTGGTGGCTGGGGAGATCTTGAAGGAAGGAAAAGAGCTGCACTTCTGGAGAACCAAGTCGGGAGCAGAGGTGGATTTTGTTATCCAGGGGAGGGGAGGAGTTGTTCCGGTTGAAGTGAAATCGGGAGTGGCCAGTAATCCTGGGAGGTCCCTTGTGCGTTTCATAAAGAAATACAGACCCTCAAGGGCCTACGTAATCCACTCTGGCGAAGTATTTTCCAGGGAAG
>QMPS01000162.1 GCA_003648675.1 Aquificota bacterium | reverse complement strand
TTGTTCGGGGACCACGGGGAAGCCCACAGTGGTGGGTTACACCAGAGGGGGCGAGGAGACCTGGGACAATCGCACGGCTCTGGTTTTGGCTGCGGGGGGGGTGAAAAAGGAGGATGTGGACCAGATTGCCTTTGGTGACGGGTTTTTTACCGGCGGCTTAGGGCTTCACTATGGGGCGGAGAAGCTGGGGGCCACGGTCATACCCATCTCTAGCAGTAACACCCGGCGTCAGATCATGATCATGAGGGATTACGGCACCACGGCCCTTATTTGCACTCCTTCTTATGCTCTTTATCTGGCAGAGACCATGGAAGAGATGGGGATCTCTCCTCGGGATTTGAGGCTCAGGGTGGGCCTTTTTGGGGCGGAGCCCTGGACGGATCAGATGAGGCGGGAGATAGAGGAGCGTTTGGGCATAGAGGCCACCGACAATTACGGGCTCTCCGAGATCATCGGCCCTGGGGTTTCGGGAGAGTGCATAGAGGCGAAATCGGGGCTTCACATCTTTGAAGACCACTTCATCCCTGAGATCATAGATCCCAACACGGGGGAGGTTCTTCCCCATGGAGAGAAAGGGGAGCTGGTGATCACCACTCTCACCAAAGAGGCCCTTCCCCTTATTCGTTATAGGACTAGAGATATTACCCACCTCTATTATGATGAGTGCTCCTGTGGCAGGACTCTGGTGAAGATGGCCAAACCCTCGGGTAGGACCGATGACATGCTCATTGTCCGGGGAGTGAACATCTTCCCCAGTCAGGTGGAGGAAGCCCTTCTGGAAGTGGAAGGGGTCAGTCCTCATTTCCAGCTGGTGGTGGACAGGAGGGGCTATTTGGACGAGTTGGAGGTGTGGGTGGAGGCTTCCGAGGGCCTTTTCTTCGACTCCATGCGAAAGCAGAAGGAGTTAGTGGACCGCATCACGGAGAAGATCAGCTCGGTGTTGGGTATAGGTGTTAAGGTAAAGCTGGTAGAGCCCCGGACTCTGGAGCGCACCGCCGGCAAAGCCAAGCGGGTGGTGGACAGGAGGGAACTTCAGTGAGGCGCTTTCTTCTGGGTAACGAGGCCGTGGCTCGGGGGGCTTTGGAGGCTGGATGTCGCTTGGCGACTTCCTACCCCGGTACTCCTGCCTCGGAGATTCTGCCTGCTTTTGCCCGATGGGCCGAGGAGGAGGGGATTAAGGTGGACGCCCGATGGGCAATTAACGAGAAGGTAGCTTTCGAGATTGCCCTGGCTGCCTCCTATATGGGGGTGAGGTCTATGGTTTCCATGAAGCAGGTGGGTCTCAACGTGGCCTCCGATCCTCTAATGAGTGCTGCCTATACGGGGGTTAAAGGGGGGTTTGTGGTGATCTCCGTGGACGATCCCGGCCCCTATAGCTCCCAGACGGAGCAGGACTCCCGATATCTAGCCACTCTGGCCAAAGTACCTGTTTTGGACCCTTCTTCTCCTGGCGCTGCCCGGGAGGCTGTAAAGAGAGCTTTTGTCCTATCGGAGGAGTACGGGATCCCTGTCATGGTGAGGCCTGTGTTGCGGGTAGCCCATTCCCGTCAGGATGTGGAGTTGGGAGACGTGTCTTGTCACGATCTGGAGGTGGACTTTCCCAGAGACCCTTCCCGTTGGGCGGCTACCCCTGTTTTCCGTTACATGCTTCACAGGGAGCTCAACGGAAGGCTGGCGGCTATAGCCCGGGAAGAGGCTAAGAGGCTGGAGGCAAAGTTGGATGGCCTTAAAGGCCCCAGGCTGGTGCTGGCTTCGGGTGCTTTGGCCGCCTGTGTCAGAGACGTTGGGGGAGACTCCCTTTTGGAGCTGGAGATGTCTTACCCTTTGGACAAGGGTTTTCTGGCCCTTCTACTTGATAGGTTCGAGGAGGTCCTGGTGGTGGAGGAGACTTATCCCGTAATAGAGATGCAGTTTCCCTGCCGTGACAAGGTGAAAGGGAGGTTATCGGGCCATCTGCCCCTTGAGGGTGAGACCACTCCCGAGATGGTGAGGACCTTTTTGGCTGGAGAGAAGGTGGTGGCCCCTGCCAGGGAAGGGGGCGGGGCTAAACCTCGCCTCTGTCCTGGATGTGGGCATCGCTCAGTCTTTTATGCCATGGTAAAGGTCTTTCCTCAGGGCATCTACCCTGGGGACATTGGATGCTACACCCTGGGGGTGAACCTAGGGGCTGTGGATACCTGTCTCTGCATGGGGGCCTCTGTGGGGCAGTCCATCGGTTTCTCCAGGGCCCTGGCTCTTGGCGGTCGGGAGCGCCCTGTTGTGGCTACCATTGGGGATTCCACTTTCTACCATGCGGGTATACCTCCTCTGGTAGAGGCCGTCCATTCTCGTTCACCCTTTGTGCTGGTGATTCTGGACAACTCCACCACGGCCATGACGGGGGGACAGCCCACACCTGGGTTTCCTCAGTCTAACGGTAGGGAAGGTGTTTCTGTGCCTCTGGCCCAGTTGGTGAGGGGATGTGGTGTTAGGTTCCTTGAAGAAGTGGATGCCTACGACTATCCCCGGGTGGAGGAGGTTTTGAGAAAGGCTTGGGATTATGCCAGGGACCATCGGGAGGTGGCGGTGGTGTTGGTGAATAGTCCCTGTGTCCTCTACACACCTAGAGAGAGG
Organism: Aquificota bacterium; assembly: GCA_003648675.1. GTDB lineage: Bacteria > Thermosulfidibacterota > Thermosulfidibacteria > Thermosulfidibacterales > B14-G1 > B14-G1. The sequence goes on along the minus strand of QMPS01000162.1, from coordinate 1,129 downwards.
GGGGTTTTGTGTAAGGTGGATGATGACTCCTGTGTTGGGTGCGGCATATGTGCGGAGGAGTTTGAATGCCCCGCCATCACTATGGAGGGGGATAAGGCTCGGATAGACCCCCGGCTGTGCACCGGTTGTGGAGTGTGTGTCCACGTTTGCCCTGTGGGGGCCATTGTCACCGACTGAGCCAGGATCGGAATCGCTCTTTGGAGGTGACCTTGCCGTCGGTGAAATAGATGACGGTGGTCATCTCCCGGTTTGTGGGGTTACCCAGGTAGTAATATACCTTCTTGAGGTGGCACCCCTGACTTACTTCGCAGGTCCAGCGGTCTACCCACGATGGAGGACCCAGGAGGGAGAAGACCTGGGCTTCAGACATACCTTTGTCTATGAGGATGTACTTCTTGAGACTCACCTTCCGATAGGTGAAGGATGGCGACCCAGCAGGAGGGGATGCCTGTTCTCCTCCCCTCACAGGAAAGGCTACGAGTATCATGAGAGCGGCAAGAATCAGGGTTTTCCTTCTCATTTTTTCACCACCTTTCCTAAGAACCTCTTTATCAGTTTGAGGGGTTTCCCTTCCCACAGGGGGAAAGCATGGCCTTGCTGAGGTAATGTCTTCAAAGTAACCTTTCTTCCCCATTTTTCCAATTCATGGACTAGGAGTCGGTTGAACTCCAGGTTCATCTCTCTACAGACGCTCCGGGATATGGCCAAATAGATTCGCCACTTTTTCAGGATGTCGGGTCTGTGCTCTTTTACGTACCGCCACTGGATGAGCCAGTTTGGGGGGCCGTAAGCGTCTATGACGGAACCCGCCTCCTCTTTGCTGGCGGCCATGAGGGCCAGATATCCGCCGTGGCTGGCGCTGAATCCCCCGTGGATTACCACCAGAGTGGGCGTTTCCACCTCCTGTTCCTCTCTGAGCCCCTGTAGTTTGAGGCCTTTTACTTCCCGGAAGCCTTCTTCTTGTCCGGAAGGCTTGGCATGTAAGCATGCACACGTCTTTCCCATTGTCAAGAAGTGCTGAAGGGCGAGTGCTGCCGGCTAGACCCTTTTGGCGATCTGCCTTGTTCCTTGTGGGAACCTCTTCTAGACACAGACCATAACTGCGTTTGGTAGATATTTTACCGAATGG
>QMPS01000161.1 GCA_003648675.1 Aquificota bacterium | reverse complement strand
GAGGCTATGGTGGTGGATGCTGTGGTGGTGAGGCATAGCGCTTCTGGGGCTGTTAGGTATCTGGCTCGGGAGCTGGACGTGCCAGTGATAAATGCGGGGGATGGAGCCCACGAGCATCCCACCCAGGGACTCCTGGATATCTTCACTATCAGGGAGAGAAAGGGTTCTGTGGAGGGTCTGAAAGTGGCTGTTGCTGGGGATATTGCTCACAGCAGGGTGGCTAGATCTGACATTCACGGCCTTCTCAAGTTGGGGGCTCAAGTGGTGGTAGCAGGGCCTCCCACCATGGTTCCCCCTGACATAGAGAGACTAGGGGTCTCCGTGGCTTCCTCCGTGGAAGAGGTTTTGGGGGAAGTGGACGTGGTGATCATGCTGAGGATCCAGATGGAGCGACAGAGTTCTCCCCTTTTCCCTTCTCTCAGGGAGTATTCCAGGTATTTTGGTTTGAATATGGAGAAACTCAAGTCTGTTTCCAGGGACCTTCTAATTATGCACCCAGGCCCTGTGAACTGGGGGGTGGAGCTTTCCCCTGAGGTGTCCTGTCACCCTAGGAATGTGATCCTGGATCAGGTGACCAACGGGGTGGCTGTGAGAATGGCCGTCCTCTATGCCCTCATAGGGGGGTGAGGCTGATTCTGATGGGGACTGTACAGGCACAGCGGCTTCATCGGCCTCTTTATCCGGACGGCATTTCGAGGGTTCTGGGCTGAGCTATGAGATTCGTGGTGAGAACCCGCTCTCCTGAAGAAACCAGACTCCTGGGAGAGGTACTGGCAGAGTTGGCTGGGGAAGGGGCCCTTTTCGCTTTGGGGGGTGACCTGGGTGCGGGCAAGACAGTATTCACCCAGGGAGTTGCCCGGGCTCTAGGCGTGGCGGATATCGTCACAAGCCCGACTTTTACCCTGGTTAATGAATATAGTGGTAAGTGTCCCCTATATCACGTGGACCTTTATAGGGTGGAAGGACCCTTGGACGTGTGGGACTTAGGGCTGGAAGACTATCTCGAGGGTCACGGGGTTGTTGTGGTGGAGTGGGCCGATAAGGCCGGTGAGCTTTTGGATTTGCCTCGCGTTTGGAAGCTCTTCTTCCGTATCTTAGAAGAGGGGGAGAGGGATATAGAGGTGGTACCGCCCCAGGATGTGGAGGGTTCTAAATTAAAGGAGGCCTTGACCCGTATAGGGGTGGAGGTGGTGGAGTGGAAGGGATTCTGAAGAAGATAAGACTCTATTCCGAGGTTGTGAAGCTGCCCCACACTGTTTTTGCCCTTCCTTTTGCCTTCACTGGGGCCTTGATGGCGGCTCGTGGGGTGCCCTCTCTTTCTACCCTTTTCTGGATAGGGTTGGCCATGCTGGGGGCTAGGACGGGGGCTATGGCCTTCAACAGGTGGGCCGATGCCGGCATAGACGCTGCTAATCCCCGGACGAGGAATAGACCTTTGCCCAGAGGAGATGTGGGCAGGGGGCAGGTCCTGGCCTTTTCCATCCTCTCTTATGGTTTGTTGGTTTATGCTGCATATCGTCTCAATCCCCTTTGTTTTAGATTATCTCCTCTGGCCGTCTTTGTTACGGCCTTCTACTCTTACACTAAGCGTTTCACCTGGGCTTCCCATCTTGTGCTGGGTTTGGCCCTTTCTATGGCTCCTATTGGGGCCTGGATAGCCGTGGCGGGAAGGTTGGACGTACCTGCCCTCTACTTAGGTTTGGCAGTCCTTTTCTGGGTGGCAGGTTTCGATGTCCTTTATGCCTTACAGGATATAGAGTTTGACCGGTCCTTTGGGCTATACTCCATTCCTCGTTATTTAGGGATAAGAGGTTCTCTATATCTCTCCAGGATATTTCATGTTCTCACTCTTCTCTTCCTTTTAATGGCTGGGGAGGGCTGCAGTCTGGGCTGGGTTTATAGGGGAGGATTGGCTGTTGTGACGTTGCTTTTTGTCTATGAACATTCTTTGGTGAGGGCTGACGATTTGAGTAAGTTGGACGTAGCCTTCTTTAATATGAATGGTTACATTAGCGTATCGGTCTTCCTGTTCACCTTTTTGGACATGCTGTTTTAATATTATCCCATTCGGTTAAAGACCTTAAATTACTTCCACAGCCCCCTTCCTATCGTAGGTTCAATTGTGTATCATGAAAATGAGATGTGTGGTAGGGCGATCGTTTTCACGGCGGTTTCGGTTTTGGTGCTGGTCTCCTCTGCAGTGGGGGCCTGGGGAGGGGAGAAGTGTAGGATCTTTCTGGTCTTCAGCTATCACCCTTCCCTCTGGTGGCATATCAACGCCAAGAGAGGCTTATTGGACGCACTCCGGGACATGGATTGTCTGTATAAGAGCTTTTACATGGACACCAAGCGCCATACGGAAGAACCCTGGATAAGAAAAAAAGCTTACGAGGCTTTGAAGGAGGTAAAGGAGTGGAAGCCTGCAGTTGTGGTCACTTTCGACGATAACGCCACCAGGGTGGTGGGAGGGGGGCTTTTGGGTACCTCTACCCCCGTGGTGTTCTTGGGGGTTAACGCGGAGCCTGAGAAGTACGGTTTTGTGAGAGGAACGAGGAAAAGGCCAGGAGCCAATGTTACTGGTGTTCTGGAGAGGCACTATTTTGCCCAGACCTTTAAGCTTTTGAAAGCGCTGGCTCCAGGGATAGAGAAGTGTGCAGTGCTCAGTGATGACAGTTATACCTCCAGGGTGGCTTTGGACTATTGCAGGTCTCTGGAGCCCTCTTTTCCTGTGAAGATCGTGGGCTACTACACCCTGAGGACTCTTCAGGAGTGGCAAGAGAAGGTGTTGGAGCTCCAGAGTAAGGCTGACTGTCTCCTTTTCTATAATGCCCTCACTGTGAGGGGGCCCAGAGGGAAGGTACTTTCCAATGAGGAGGTGATCCACTGGACGGTGAAGCATAGCAGGCTCCCCGACGGGGGGGTTTGGGAGGCTCCTGTTGAGTACGGATTGCTGGGTGGAGTTATACTTACGGGCTATTATCAAGGTTGTTATGCGGGGCTTAAAGTGAAGGAGATCCTTATGGGCAAAAGCCCTGGTGAGATTCCCATTGAGCGTCCTCCTCGGGGGGAGATTGCCATAAATTTGGCCAGGGCTAGGTCTTTAGGTTTGAAGTTGCCTATGGGGGTCCTTCTCTCCGCCAGGATTTACGGAGGAAGGCAGTGAGAAGAGGATTCATCTTCGCCTCCGGGGTGATTCTCATTCTGGTTGTGGTGTTTCTCGTGGGCATCCATCTCCTCGTGGTGGATTACCGAAAGGGAGCGGAGGAACTGGCCAGGAGAAAGGGGGAGATGGTGGCAAGGGAGGTGGCGGTTAATGTGGCTCATCTTATTGATGAGCGGATGGACACGGTAGAGGTGCTGAGTCTTTCCTTCATTCCCCTCTTCTTGGAAGGGAAGATCTCCGAAGGGGAGCTGGATAGGGGAGTGGATCTCCACATGCGCTACGGGGGAGGGGTGACTAATATTCAGTTTTTCAATGAGGATGGAGTGGTAGTTTGGGGATACCCTCCCACTAAGGCTATGTTGGGTCTGAGATTGGATAGGGATCTGATGTCTCACGAGATTTTTAAACTCTTCACCGATTGTATCGAGAGGAGAAAGAGAGAGGTACGGGTAGTAAAGACCCTTTTTCTGGACCCCAACTCTATGAGGTTGGATTATGAGCCCCTGTTGGTGGTGATGCATCCGGTGACCGTTGGCGAAGGCAATGCAATGAAAGGGGTCCTTATGGCTTCCCTAAACCTCTGCAAGAT
>QMPS01000160.1 GCA_003648675.1 Aquificota bacterium | reverse complement strand
GGACAAAAAGGGATTCCGCTTCATCCACCTCCTCTCCCCCTGTCCCACGGGCTGGGGCTTTCCAGAGGACAAGACCATCACTATGGCCCGGATGGCTGTGGAGTCAGGAGCCTACCACCTCATGGAATGGGAAGGGGAAGGTTGGCAAACCACCTACCACCCTTCCTTCCAGATAAAAGTAGAAGACTACCTCCAGGCTCAAACCCGCTTCGCCCACCTCACTGGGGAAGAGCTCCAAGAAATCGCTCGGCGGACAGCCAAATACTGGGAACGGGTTTCCCGGAGCGAGTGACCGAGCCCGCCCACACCCAGTTTTCCGTCTTTTTCGGGATGGAAAGTGAATGCGCAGATGCGTGGACGCGTGCAGACGCGTGAAAGGTTAAATTTCTGAAAAATCCCCCTTTCCCCCTTGACACGGGAACTTTTGTGACTATCTTTCCCTCGCAACACATGAAAGAGGAGAGAAACATGGCAAAGGAAATCAAGGCACGGAAACCGGGTGAGCACTGCGGTGATAGATGTAGGGAATGCCCCTACTTCTGCGGAAGAAAAGGAGACCTGGTCCTGTGCCTCAACCCTGAGGTGACGGGCATGGAGAGAATACCTACCCCCGTTCGGGTAGACGCCCAGCACCCCTGTCCTTACCAAGCCCAGGAGCGGTGGAACTTCTGAAGATTGACGGCTCCACAGGAGAGGGAGGAGGCCAGATCGTACGCTTGGCCCTCTTTCTCTCCATCATCAAAGGCACTCCCATAGAGATCTTCAACATCCGTCGGGGCAAAAGGAAGCCCGGCCTGAAAAGACAACACCTCCACGTCATAAAGGCCCTGGAAGCCATCACCGAATCTACATGCGAAGGTGCCCATCTGGGCTCCCAAACCGTCCGATTTTCCCCTGGAAAGATCAAAGGAGGACAAGCCACAGTAGAGTTCGGCACTGCCGGTTCTATCCCCCTCTTCCTTCAAACCCTTCTGCCCGTCTCCATCTTTGCCTCCAGCCCCGTATCCCTCACCATCAAGGGAGGCACCGATGTGCCCATGGGCCCCACCCTAGAGTTCACCCGTCATCTCTACCTCCCTTTCCTACGACCTCTGGCCTACAAATTGGAGCTAAAGGTGGTGAGGCGGGGTTTCTACCCCGTGGGGGACGGAGAAGTACGTCTTTTGTGCCACCCAAAACAGCCCCGAGAAGGCCTCGCATGGGAAGAGTTTTTGGAACACCTCCAAACCTATGGCCCTTTGGAACCTGGCTCGGAAAAAATCCCTTCCATTGCCGGCATCTCCATTGCATCCAGCTCCCTGAAAGAGCGGAAAGTTGCAGAGCGCCAGGCCCAAAAAGCCCAGAGCCTATTGGATAAGCACCTCAACATCTCAACCCACATAGAGACCCTTTACCAGCCCAGTTCCTCCCCAGGCAGTGCCATCACCCTGTGGCTTAAAGATCCTCAACGCACTCTGGGAGCCGACGCCCAGGGAGCTCGGGGCAAACCGGCAGAGAAGGTGGCAGAAGGGGCGGTCAACATACTCCTGAAAGAATACGCCTCAGAAGCCCAGGTGGACCGCCATCTGGCCGACCACCTAGTGCCTTGGATCGGTCTCATGGGAGGAGAGATAAGAGTATCCCGAATCACCCAGCACTTGGAAACCGGAGTATGGCTCTACAACCTCATGATCCCTGAAAAGCCTGTAAAACTGAAAGGCAACATCCTTTCAAGCCTCACCTCGTAGGAGGCAGGGCAGATTTCGCCTCCATATTTCCCCTGACCGGCTCGAATATTTGAAAAAGATTCTAGAACGGTTATCATTTCAGGAAACAACCCCAGGGGGAAAAGAGACTCAAATCAAGGTAGGCGATAAGGCTCCAGACTTTATCCTTAAGGATCACAGAGGACAGGAATACAAACTTTCAGATCATAAAGGACTATTCTTCTATCCTTCCATCCTTTGGCCTGGACCCCTATCTGTGCCCAGCAGATGAAAGCCTTGGAGGAACATTCTGAAACCTTCCAGGAACTTAACACCGTAGCCGTAGGAATAAGCGTGGACAGTGTGCCATGCAAAAAGGCCTGGGCTGAGAGCTTAGATATAAACCGGACACCTCTTCTGGCTGACTTTTGGCCCCATGGCCAGGTGGCAAATGCTTACGGCATCCTGAGAAAAGAGGGATTTTTGGAACGGGCCAACATCATCATAGACCAAGACCAAAAGGTTGCCTGGGTGAAGATCTACCCCATCAGAGAGCTCCCCGACATCCAGGAGGTCTTGGAAGTCCTGAAAAAGCTCTAATCCCTCCACTTTCCACCCTAAGGCCCTTGGGTCCCTACCAAACAATAGGCTCAAGGGCCTTGTTTTGAAGGGCTTATTCCAGTTATAAGACCCCCCAAAAGGTCCAAAGGGGTGCTTTATGGAGGCTACCCTGTCCAAGCTCTTCTCCATAGTGAGCAACTGGGTGTGGGGACCACCCATGCTGGTCCTCCTGGTGGGAACGGGCATCTACCTTACCCTAAGACTCAGAGGAATCCAGATTACAGGACTCATCCATGCCCTTTACCTAGCCTTTATTGTGAGGAAAGAAAAAGGCGCCGAAGGAGACATCACCCACTTCCAAGCCCTTATGACAGCTCTGGCAGCCACCGTGGGTACAGGCAACATAGCTGGAGTTGCCACGGCCATCTTCTCAGGAGGCCCTGGGGCTCTCTTCTGGATGTGGATGACAGGCCTCTTCGGCATGGCCACCAAATACGCTGAGGCTGTCCTAGCCGTGAGATATCGAGTAAAGGACAAAAAGGGAGAGATGTGCGGCGGGCCCATGTACTACCTCTCCCTAGGCCTCAAAAAACCCTGGCTGGGCACCCTCTTCGCCATCTTTGCCGCCATATCCGCCTTTGGAATAGGCAACATGGTCCAGTCCAACTCTGTGGCCGAAGCCGTACGGGTCACCTTCCACATCCCCAACTGGATCACAGGAGTGATCCTGGCCGTCCTCACAGGGTTGGTGATCCTAGGAGGCATCCGCTCCATTGCCCGGGTTACCGAGCACCTGGTACCCATCATGATAGTGGTTTATATGGTCAGCGCACTAGTGGTCCTCTTTCTGGAGTGGGACAAAGTACCCCTGGTCTTCTCCCTGGTCTTCTCTAAGGCCTTCACACCCACAGCAGCCCTGGGAGGCTTCGCCGGTGCCACAATAAAAGAAGCTATCCGCTTCGGCGTGGCTCGAGGAGTCTTCTCCAATGAATCGGGCTTGGGTTCTTCCCCCATAGCAGCGGCAGCAGCTCAGACCACCACCCCCACGGCCCAAGCCCTGGTCTCCATGACTCAGACATTCATCGATACCATTATCGTTTGCTCCATGACGGGCTTTGTCATCTTAGTGACCGGCGTCTGGACCAGTGGTGCCACAGGCTCGGAGCTCACGGCCAAAGCCTTCTCCGCCGCCCTACCCGGAAACTGGGGTAATCTGGTAGTCACCGTGGGCCTCATCCTCTTCGCCTACTCCACAGTCCTGGGCTGGAGCTACTATGGTGAAAAGTCCATAGAATACCTCCTGGGAGAAGCATCTGTGATACCCTACCGCCTCATCTTCACCCTCTTTGTCTTCATCGGAGCCTTCACCCAGCTAGAGCTGGTCTGGTCTTTCGCCGACATTATGAACGGCCTCATGGCCCTGCCTAATCTCATAGGACTACTGGCCCTGGCAGGAGTAGTAGTGGAGGAAACTAACCGCTACTTTGCCAAAAGGAGGAAAGGTCAATAGGTTCCAGGC
>QMPS01000159.1 GCA_003648675.1 Aquificota bacterium | reverse complement strand
TCCCCGTGCTGGCCTCAACAATGGTGTACCCTGGCCCAAGGAGCCCCTTCTCCTCGGCGTCCCTTATCATCTCCAAGGCTATCCTGTCCTTGAGACTTCCGCTGGGGTTGAAGTATTCCGCTTTTGCGTATACCGTGCAGCCTTGGGGGGCCACCTTTCCCAGTCTAATAAGGGGCGTATTTCCAATGCACCCTAGAACCGAGTCCCTGACATCCTCTCCCAACGCCTTCATCCTTTTGATATCTCCTCCACCGCTGAAACCAAGCGATCAACTTCCTCCAAGGTGTTGTATAGATAGGTGGAGGCCCTCACGTTGCCTTCACGAAGCCCAAAGAGTTCCTTCATTAGTGGGAGGGCACAGTGGTGGCCGCTTCTCGTCGCTATGCCATACTCCTCGTCCAGCGTCAAAGCCACATCATGGGGGTTCATGCCGTCCACGTTGAAGGTGGCCAACCCCACCCTCATCTCGGGGTCTTGGGGGCCATACACCTCAACCCCCTCCAGCTCGGTAAGTCCGTCCAGGAGTCTGTTGGCCAGCCTCTTGTCCCATGCCTCCACCTCCTTCATTCCCACCCGAGTGAGGTAGCGGCAAGCCTCGCCCAGGCCTATTACCTGTGCTATGGAGGGGGTTCCCGCCTCGAACCTCATGGGGGGGACAGCCAAGGCGTAGTCGTCTATGCTCACATCTGCGATGGTGCCCCCGCCTATGCAGAGGGGCTCCGTCTCCTCCAACACTTGGTCGGCTATGTAGAGCCCTCCAGAGCCCGTGGGGCCCAACATCTTGTGGCCGCTGAAGGCCAAGTAGTCCACCCCCATGTCTGTCACATCTACAGGTATGTGGGGGACGCCCTGGGCTCCATCAACCAGTACCAGGGCCCCATGCTCGTGAGCTATCTCCGCGATCTCCTTAACTGGCACTATACACCCCAGCACGTTGGAGACATGGGTGACCGCCACCAGCTTGGTGGAGTCATCCACCGCCTTCTCCCACTCGCCCAAGTCGAAAACCCCCTCCTCGCTGGACCTCACCACCTTAAGACCCACCCCGTATCGCTGCCTAACCCTGAGCCACGTGATGAAGTTGCTGTGGTGCTCTATCACCGAGGTCACCACCCGGTCCTCCTTGCTCCAATCCAAGGCGTTGGCAACCAGATTGATGGCCTCAGTAGTGTTCTTCACCATCGCCACATTCTCAGCCCCAGGGGCACCTATGAAACGCGCCACCTCCTCATGGGCCCTCTCATACTCCTCGCTGGCCCGCTGGCTCCACCTGTGGACCCCCCTCTCCACGTTGGCCCGGTACTCATGGTAAAACTCAACTATCTTGTTAACAACCGGCTCTGGAGTCAGGCTGCTGGCAGCGCTATCCAAGTATATGTAGCCCTGCTCAAGAATGGGGAAATCCCGTCGGATACGCTCCACATCAAGCATCTATATCCACATGGAAAGGGGGGTGGGTGCACGGTTTAAACCTATGCTCAAGGCACTGTGACGCTTTTCGCCAAGTTTCTGGGTTTATCTGGGTCCAACCCCTTGAGCACAGCCATGTGGTAGGCTAGGAGCTGGAGGGGCACCACATATACGATGGGAGACAACTCCTCGGGTATCTCCCGAGGCATCTCCACCACCTCATCGCTGAGCTTTTTCACCTGCTCATCCCCCTCCTCGCAGATGGATATGATCTTGGCTCCCCGGGCCTTCATCTCCATGATGCTTCCCAATATGTGGCTGTGGGAATCTCCCTGAGGGCAGACAAATATGCAGGATACCCCATCCTCCACCACGCTTATGGGCCCATGCTTGCTCTCCCCCGCAGGGTAAGCCAGGGAAGGCACATAGGTTATCTCCATGAGCTTCAGTCGGCCCTCCAAGGCGGTGGCCGAGCTGATGCCCCGCCCAAGGAAAACGAAGAACCGGTCATCCATATGGGTCTTGGCCAGCTCCTTAACCCTCTCCTCCTGCTTATTGATGGTCTCCTCAACCCACTCGGGGACCCTGAGAAGCTTCTCCTGGAACTCATCCAGCTCGTCTTGGCTTAGCTTGCCCCTTAGTTTAGCCAACTTAAGGGCCATCTGCGCCAGGACTAGAACCTGAGACGTGAAGGTCTTAGTGGCCGCCACCCCGATCTCGGGCCCAGACTGCTGGATCAAGTAGGCCCTGGATACCCTTGTAAGGGTGGAGCCCACGGTGTTGGTGATCCCCAAAACCGTGGAAGCCCTCATCCGAGCGTAATCCACCGCCTTCAACGTGTCATAGGTCTCACCCGACTGGCTTACAGCTAGGACTATGGAGTCGATGCCCACCGAGGACCCATAGCGCTCGATGAACTCCGAGGAGATGATGGGGACGGTGGTTAGGCGGGCAAGCCTTGAGAACAGGTAGGACCCCGCTATGCAGCTGTGGTAGCTGGTTCCAGCGGCTAGGAGGAAGACCTCCTTCCCCCGGTCTAGGAAGGTGGTTAAGAGGTTGAGGTAGCGTTCCTGGAGCCTTAGGGCGTCGCGTAGGCTGGAGGGTTGTTCATGTATCTCCTTCAACATGTAGTGGGTGTACCCTAGTTTCTCCGCCGATTCAGGGCTCCAGGTGATATCGGTTAACCCACGCTCCACAGTGGAGCCATCGCTGATCTTGATTATTTGGTATCCATTGAGGGTTAGGACCGCCATCTCCCCATTCCTCAAGTAGTTCACCTTGTTGGTGTAGGGGAGGAGGGCGGGAACGTCTGAGGCGCAGTAGACCCCGTTCTCGGAGACCCCTATGACCAGGGGGCTCTCATTCCTTGCACAGTATATCTTGTCGGGCTCCACCGTGCTGAGGACCACGAAGGCGTAGGAGCCTCTAACCCGCCTGAGGGCTCTGAGGAAGGCGCCTTGGAGGCTCACACCGGTTTTCAACTCCTCCTCTATGAGGTGGGGCATAACCTCGGTGTCGGTCCTAGATTTGAACTCGTGTCCTTTTTCCAGGAGCTCCTCCTTTAGCTCCATGTAGTTCTCGATGACTCCGTTGTGTATCAGGGCGATGGAGCGGCTTCCATCAGCGTGGGGGTGGGCGTTGACCATGGTGGGTGCGCCGTGGGTGGCCCACCTGGTGTGGCCTATGCCTATGCTCCCCTTCATGTCCAGTATCCTGTGACGCGCCACCACGTCCTCGATCTTCCCCGCATCCTTCCGAATCTCCAGCTCCCCATGGTCTATGGTGGCGACGCCAACGCTGTCGTAGCCTCGATACTCCAAGCGTTTCAAGCCCTCGGTGATCTGTTTAACAGCCGAGCCTTCCCTAAGGATACACCCAAATATGCCACACAAAGGTAGAACACCTGTGTGAGATACTTTTGAGCTATTTCGATATAAGGTGTTCGAGGATTGATTTTAATAGGGTTCAACGCGTATTGCTGCCAGCATAGGTGTCCCCGGTGTATGTGGCTCTAACCTGTGGGAGGAACGAGGAGAGGTACATCGAGTCCACGGTTAGGTCTGTACTGGGTCAGGACCCTCCCCCACTGGTGTACCTCTTTGTGGACGACGGCTCCACAGATGCCACGGTCAGCATAGTCGCCAAGTATCCCCAGGTGAGGGTTCTGAAGTTGAAAAACCCTCGGCATGGGACTCGGGGGGTGAACCTTGCTTGGGCTTTGAATGCCGGGATTCGATGGTTGAGGGAGAACGTGGTTGGATGGGAATACTTGTTGAAGGTGGATGCCGACAGCGTTATCCCCCCAGATTATTTCCGCAGGCTCTTGGAGAAGTTTGAGGAGAACCCACGTCTCGGGGTGGCC
>QMPS01000158.1 GCA_003648675.1 Aquificota bacterium | reverse complement strand
TCTATGGTGAGAATGTCTATTAAGAAGGCCTCTTCTTTTTTCATAGTCTGGGGCTTATAGCTCATGTTTGCGATGGCGGTCAAGGCTTGACAGGGCCTGGTCCTTGCACTAGGCTTGCCCCAAAAAAGGGGCGGAGGTGATTATGGAGAATCAGGAGCAAAAGGATAAGCCCCAGGGGGAGATAGAGGAGCAGGAAGAGATAAAAGAAGAGACGGTTGAAGAGGTCCAGGGGGAAGTGGAGGAAGAAAACCAAACTCAGGTTGAGGAGGTAGGACCCATGGAGGAGAAGGCCCAGGTAGAAGCCAGAGAGGAGCAAAAGGGAGGGAGAGGACTCATCTATCTTGCTTTAGTCTTTGCTATTGTGGCTCTTGTGCTCAGTTTCTGGAATGTGGGTGTTCAGAGAGTGGTTAAAGTCTTGGAGAAGCGGGAGAAGGTGCTAGAGCAAAAAACCGAGGCTTTGGAGAAGACCCTGGCAGGGGTTCAGGTCCAGGCCCTTTTGTCCCAGCTCCAGATGGAGGCTCATAGGATTTACGTGCTCACCATGGGAGAGAGGAATTACGAGGCTGCTGCCCGGGTGCTTTCTGCCATGGAGGGTCAGGTAGACTCTTTGAAAGCTTATTACTCTGCCCAAAGCATGGGCGAGCTTGAGGCTCTATTGGGAGCTTTGAAGAGAGAGGTGGCAAAGGGACCTAGTCCCATTCCTGGTTTGGTGGCCCAGATCCAGTTTGTGACAGACAAAATGAGGGAAGCCCCAAAGGTGGCCCTTCCTGCCCCTGCCGTTGCCCCTGTTCCTGAAGCCAAACCCTCCAAGGTTGAAGCTGCAAAGGAGGCAGTGGTAAAGAAGGCTCCCAAGGAAGAGGCTGCTGCCAAGCCCCAGAAAAAGGTGGTCAAACCTCAGGCTGGTGTGGCCCCTGAGGGGAAGGGACCTCTCTACAATTTGCTGAAGTCCTGGAACAGTGTGGGCAAGAAGTTGATGGGTAAATGAGCTCTACGGGGATATTGGCGGAGGTCCGGAATCTTCGGATCTCTTTTCCCCTGTTCAAAGGAAGGAAGTGGGCTTTAAGGGGGTTGGACCTCACCCTTAAAAAGGGTGAGGTCTTTGCCTTTGTGGGGGAGTCGGGATCTGGAAAGAGCGTTACTGGCTATGCTTTCATGGGGCTTCTTCCTCCCTACGCTCGTGTGGAAGGATCTATCCTCTTTCAGGGAGAGGATCTTTTTTCTCTCTCTCCTCGGGAATGGTGTGAGGTGAGGGGAAGGAGGATCTCTATGATCTTCCAGGAGCCTATGACGGCCCTTAATCCCACCATGAAGGTAGGGCGCCAGGTAGCAGAGGTTTTCATGCTTCACGAAGGGATGGACGGCAGGAAGGCTCTTGGGGAAACGGTGAAGCTTTTGGGGGAAATGGGTATCCCCAATCCTGAGGTGAGGGTGGATGATTATCCCCATCAAATGAGTGGGGGTATGCGTCAAAGGGTTCTCATTGCCATGGCTATGGCGGCGGGGCCCCGGATGCTTATTGCTGATGAACCCACCACTGCTTTGGATGTGACGGTTCAGGCCCAGATCATTTCTCTTCTCAAAAGGCTTCAGAGGGAGAAAGGAACGACCATCTTCTTCATCACCCATGATCTTGGGGTGGTGGCTGAGATAGCTCATAGGGTAGGTGTAATAAAAGACGGGGTATTGTTGGAGGAGGCAGACGTAGAGCGTCTCTATTCTGATCCTCTCCATCCCTATACGAAAGCCCTTCTGGAAGTGTTGCCCCATTGGGACAGGAGGTCTAGATCTTTTGAGCTCCCCAAGGTGAGAGAGGATGGCGAGGGGGAGGGTTGTCCTTTCTTTGCCTACTGTTCGGAAGCTCGGGAGAAGTGCTCTGGTGAGCTTCCTCCCGTGAAGGATGTGCCCGGTGGTAGGGTGAGGTGCTGGCTTTATTGAGTGGAGGAACTGCACCAAATTTGTTCAACTCCTGGTCTTTTGCTGAGGTAGCGGTTACTGTTAGCTCCTAAAAAGGGTAAATAACACAGGGAGGTAGTGGTTATGGAGAAGGAGCAATTTCTGAAGTTGGTTAAGAGTGGAGAAGTGAAGTTTATAGACGTAAGGTTCTGTGACCTCTTCGGCACCTGGCAGCACTTCACCCTTCCCGCCGATGAGTTTGATGAGGAGATCTTTGAAGAGGGGATTGGTTTCGACGGATCCTCCATTCGGGGATGGCAGACCATCAATCTTTCCGACATGATCATATTCCCTGATTCCAAAGGCGCTTTTGTGGACCCCTTCTTCAAGGAACCCACCCTGGTGGTGGTGTGTGACGTGGTTGACCCTATTACTAAAGAGCCCTACACCAGGGATCCCAGGTATGTGGCCAAGAAAGCGGAGGCTTATATGCAGTCCTTGGGCATTGCTGATACCGCTTACTATGGTCCTGAGCTGGAGTTCTTCATCTTTGATGACGTGAAGTATGGCTACGACAGCAACTACTCCTATCATCAGGTGGATTCCATTGAGGGTTGGTGGAACTCGGACCGAGAGGAGATGCCCAACCTGGGTTATAAGATCCCTGCCAAGAGGGGATACTTCCCTGTTCCTCCCCATGATCAGATGCAGGATCTCAGAAGCGAGATGGTCCTCAACCTGAGGGAGGCTGGTGTGAGGGTGGAAGTCCACCATCATGAAGTGGCCACTGCTGGTCAAGGAGAGATAGATATGCGTTATGCCCCTCTGGTGGAGATGGGCGACATGGTTATGAAGTACAAGTACATCCTGAAGGGCACGGCCAAAAAGTACGGCAAGACGGTGACCTTCATGCCCAAGCCTCTCTTCGAGGACAACGGGACGGGTATGCATACCCATCTTTCTCTTTGGAAAGATGGCAAGCCCCTCTTTGCCGGCCATGAGTATGCTGGCCTTTCAGAATTGGCCCTCTACTTCATAGGTGGTGTTCTGAAGCATGCCAGGGCTATGTGTGCCTTCACCAATCCTACTACCAACTCTTACAAGAGGTTGGTGCCTGGTTTTGAGGCTCCTGTAAATCTGGCTTATTCCGCCAGGAACAGGAGTGCTGGGATCAGGGTGCCTATGTACTCACCCAGCCCCAAGACCAAGAGGATTGAGATCCGTTTCCCCGATCCTTCAGCGTGTCCCTATCTGGCCTTTGCTGCTATGCTTATGGCTGGACTGGATGGGATCCAGAATAGGATCGATCCTGGTGAGCCTTTGGACAAGGACATTTATGCTCTCACCCCTGAGGAGCTGGCTGGGGTACCCACCACTCCTGCTTCCCTGGAGGAGGCCCTTAATGAACTAGAGGCGGACTGTGACTTCCTCAAGAAGGGGGACGTTTTCACCGAAGATCTGCTGGAGACCTACATCAGCTACAAGAGAGAGAACGAGGTGGATGCCATTAGACTAAGACCCCATCCCTACGAGTTTGCCCTTTACTTCGATATTTAGAGTCTGGATTTTGGAGTTTGGGGGCACCCTATCCTATAAGGTGCCCTTTTTATTTGGGATCTTTACTTAGCCTGTGAAGGTGGTAGATAACCCTCCCTTGGGATCTGGGGAGATCCCTTGTCAGAATGATGTACTTTGCTGCTTGCCGTTGACTGGGAAGAGGGTGATGGGGAACATTCTTCCCAAGTTTGAGGTAGGGAGGAGAGATGCCTAAAATTGAGAAGGTGAAGGTGGAGGTAGGGGGGAAAGAGGTACTCCATGGAATAAATCTCCATCTTCCCAGGGGAAAGGTTCATGCTCTCATGGGGCCCAACGGTTCAGGTAAGAC
>QMPS01000157.1 GCA_003648675.1 Aquificota bacterium | reverse complement strand
TAACACCACTCCCAGGCTTGCTGGTAAGGAGGTTGAGAGTGAGAGAATGAGACTTGCCACGCGTAAAGCTGTGAGCCCAGTGATCGCCACAGTGATACTGGTTGCGGTGGCCATTTCGGTGGCCGTTGGGGTCTCCTACTGGATGGGAGGGATCAGCAGCCAGTACACCCAGTTCGAGAAAGTGGAGATACAGACGGGGTATGCGACCTACGACTCAAGCTTGGCCCAGTGGAACATCACATTGGTGATCAAGAACAGTGGATCTGCCGACGCAACTATAAACATGGTATTCCTGAACGACATACCATGTGAAAATTATGATGCGTCTGATGCACCTGCTGGCTCTTGGGGTACGGATATCCCAGCCACAGGGGTTACGCTTCAGGCTGGAGAGAGTGCGACACAGCATGTGTACATCGCTAACCCATGCGGTGCTGTCTCCGAACTGGCAAACTTAAGCGCGGGTACTACTGTTAACATCAAGCTTCACAGCGCAAGCGGGATGGACTACATCAAGCTAATAAAACTGCCCTAAACATCTCCCTAACCCTCTTTATTTTCTAGGTACGGGAGGCCTGGACGCTGAAGCTCGTTGAATGGTTGAAGAGCAACAAGGGGAAAGAACCCCTGGAAGAGCCTGTAGAGGTCTTGGTTGAACCAGTCCAGCCAGGGTTCAAGGTCCACGATGAGTATTTCGTCAACCAGCCCCACAGCTGGGTGAAGATAGTCTCCTCCCCCCAGCTGGGGGAGGGACTCCACTACTACGTGGAGGAGACGCCCCTCACACCAGCCCAGCGGGACACCTACACCCGGATAGTGAAGATCCTCAGCAAGGAGTTCACCTCCCCCACCGACGACCAGATCGACCCCGCCGAGTATGTATGCGAGCAGGCGGAGATGATAGCCGAGCGCTACCACAGAAGCCTGGGGAAGTTCACCCAGGAGCAGTGGGACACCATCTTCTACTACGTGCTGAGGGACCTGACGGGCTACGGCCCCCTCCACACGGTGATGGAGGACCCCTGGATAGAGGACATAAGCTGCAACGGGGTGGACACCCCCCTCTACGTGTGGCACCGGAAGTATGAGAGCATCCCCACCAACATCTCCTTCAAGACCCATAAAGCCCTCAACGACTTCCTGGTGAAGATGGCCCACAAATCTGGGAAACACATCAGCAGCGCCCATCCCATCCTAGACGCCATGCTCCCCGAGAAACACAGGCTGGCCGCCACCTTCATGAAGGAGGTCAGCCTAAAAGGCAGCACCTTCTGCATAAGGAAATACCGGCCCCAGCCCCTAAGCATAATAGACCTGGTGAAGCTGGGCACCCTGGACGCCAGGATAGCCGCATACTTCTGGCTCATACTGGAAAACAAAAAGAGCTTCATGATCATAGGGGGGACGGGCTCGGGGAAGACCACCCTCCTCAACGCCCTTCTGAGCCTCCTAAGCCAGAACGACAAGATCGTCACCGTGGAGGAGGTCCCCGAGCTAAACCCACCCGTGGAGAACTGGACCCAGCTCAACAGCAGGGAGTCCTTCAGCTTCGGAGAGGGAGCCCCCGGGAGGAACATCAGCCTATTCGACCTGGTGAAGGTGAGCCTCAGATACAGGCCCGACTACATCGTGGTGGGGGAGGTGAGGGGGGAGGAGGCCTATGTGCTCTTCCAGGCCCTGGCCACAGGCCACGGCGGGCTGTGCACCATGCACGCCGACAGCATCGACAGGGTGGTCAAACGGCTGACATCCCCCCCCATGAATGTGAGCGAGGTCTACATACCCCTCATGAACATAGCCCTCTACGTCCAGAGGGTGGAGCTGCCCAAGAAGAAGAACGGCTTGGGCTTCGGGAGGCGGATAAGGACTGTCAGCGAGATAGTGGAGCACAACATCTACCACGAGGTGGCCAGGTGGGACCAGAGGAGGGACCGGTTTGACACCATGTTCGAGGACAGCTACATCCTGCAGCAGATCAGCATAAACACGGGGCTCACCATGGATGAGCTCTTGGAGGAGCTGGAGAGAAGGGAGAAATACATCCAAAAGCTGGCCCGTAAGAGGCTGAGGAACCAGGGAGAGGTGGCCCAGTGGATACTCAAATACTACAACAAACGCAGGGAGACTAGGAGGAACCCCAAGAGAAAGAAGGCTAAGAAGAAGAGTGCGCCTGTGGAGGGGGAGCAGGTCTTGGAGGTGGTCAAGGTTTGACCCTCCCCTGGGATTTCGGGGCCACCATCAAAGACTACTGCTACGCCTCCCTCGGCGACGTGGGCAGAGCCCTCTCCAAGGGGTTTAAAGGCGTAGAGAGGGACCTGAGTTCGGCCCGCATCAAGGTCCACCCCGAGGTCTATTTCAGCGTGGTGGCCGCCCTGGCCATAGCCTCGGCCTTGGTACCAGCGGCTATCCTGGCTGCGGCGGTTTCGGGGGCTATACCCCTGGGCGTTCTTCCAGGGGGAGGAGTCCTACCCTTGGTGGCTGCAACCTTCCTCCTACCCCTCCTGGTGTTGGGTGGAGGAATATTGTTCCCCAAGATCAAGGCCAGCAACAGGATAAGCAACCTGAAGATAGAGATCCCCTACGCCTCCATGTACATCAGCGTCATGGTCAGCGGAGGGCTAAGCCCCTTCGAGAGCTTCCGGCGGATGGGGAAGATGAGCCTCCTCCCCAACATGCAGGAGGAGGTGGACGGCATCGAGACCATCGTCATGTCCACGGGGATGGACCCCTTGTCGGCGATGGAGCAGACGGCAAAAACGGTGGAGATTAAGGAGTTCAAGGAGTTGCTGCTGGGGTACGCCTCAAGCGTGAGGACGGGGGGTGACACCCTCCACTACCTGTTCAACCAGACCCACAACATGTTCAAGGGCCTCGCATCCACGGTGAGGGCCAAGGGGGAGACGGCGGCCATGTTGATGGAGGCCTACACCATCGTGGGGATCCTAGGGGTGTTGGGCCTCTTCCTGGTATTCGTGGTGGGGCTAAGCATACCCACCGCTGGGGTGAGCATCGGCTCCTCCACCTTCTTCCTATTCAGCTTCGTTGTGCTCCCAGCCCTCTCCTTCGTCTTCATATATTTGGGGGACATCATACAGTTCAACTACCCCCTCTCCAACTGGTCGGCCTACTACGCCACAATCCCCAGCATAGCAGTGGGGCTCGCCCTGGCCACCCAACTGGTCCTACCCTTCTTCCAGAACAAGCCTCTGCCCAGACTCGCCGTCGCCCTCTCCAACGCCAGAGCAATGGCTGGGATGCCCGAGGGAACCGAGGCCTGCCTGGGGATCACCATCTGCCTCCTGGCAGTGGCCCTCCCCTCCTGGGTTGCAGACTACTACTTCGCCGGGAGGGACGGAAACGTGTCTGAGGGGGTGACCCTCTTTCTGAGGGATATGGTGGAGGTGAGGAAGAGCGGCCTGAGCCCCGAGAGATGCATCGAGGCCTTGGCCCACCGGGACTACATGGGGTTCACCCGCCACCTCCGGGACATCAGCACCAAGATGAACTGGGGGTACCCCCTTCGCCAGATCTACGAGGAGCTGAGCCACAAGGTTAGGAACTGGTTGGCCCTGGTCAACCTATACCTGCTCCTGGACACCATCGAGGTGGGTGGGGGGACGGAGGAGAGCATCGAGACCCTGGCCGAGTTCAGCGAGGCCACCAAGCTCCTGGAGAAGGAGAAGAGGGCCGCCCTGATGCCCCTGATCTTGGTGCCCTACATAGGCTGCCTACTCCTAACAGGGACCACCCTCATGTTCCTGGGTTTCTTCACCAGCTCCAACCTGGGGATAAGCGTAGCCG
>QMPS01000156.1 GCA_003648675.1 Aquificota bacterium | reverse complement strand
GGAGCTTTTACAGCTTCAGAGAAGGCAGGGTTAGGAAGGTTGAGCAGTCTGAAGGTGAGGAAGAGCAGATGGGAAGTGGCCAAAAATCAGCTTGGGTTGTGGGGGGAGGGGTGAGGAAAACTTTAGCTTAAGAAAGCCGACTCTCACGTTAAAGGACGTGCCAAACTAAAGCTGGATGCTGTAAACTTCATCTACACCGATTTCTTCTGTAAGTTTGTTAAAAATGCCAATTAGCTCATTGGATAGTTCTGCTAATCTTTCCAGTCGTTTTCTTAACTTCGCATAATGGCGCATGTCTTTGTCTTCCCAACATCTATGTATCAGCATATTGCGGTCCTTTCTCAGTTTGTCTATTTTTTTATAAAGCGAAAAATCTATTATATTAAATGAAAGAGCCATCAGTGATGCGTTTTTGAAAGATAAATCTTCGCAAAATCTTATTAACTGACGTATTTCCTTTTGCGACATTTCGATTTCCTCTTTGCTTTTTGTCCAAAGGATATTTACAAAAATCAGCCATTTAATCAAATTTTCCACCAGTGAAAAGAGCACTACAACACATTCGAAATATTTCGACTTTTCATTTGAGTTAAGGACATAATTGACCTCTTCTGAAATCTTATTCAGAGTCTCGACTATATCAAAATCATGAGATTGATTCACAGAGCCTGTCATAACCTAATCTCCTCTTTTCGGCATTCTTATCATACTCCTCACCCATAACCTATAGGCCTCGTCCCTCTGGGCTTCGCTCTCGAAAGGGACGAACCTGACTATCACCTCTTTGACTTCCCATTTTTTTCTCCTTCGCCTGTTGTTTTTAGCACTGGGTCTTTGTTGTTGCAATCATGGTCGACCACCTTTCCTGCGGAATTCCCTTAACCGGGCCTGCCCTTTCCGTCCCTGGCGATTGACAGGGCTTTTCTCCTTTGCCTCGTTGAACCTACCCAGGACGAACCTCCTGAAAGCCTTAAAACTGCGATTCAGGCAAGGAAACTTCTCCAATGAGGAGAACGGATTTGAGGACATCGTGTAGATGGCACTCACTTTTTCTCCCGTACGCATGCCCAGAGACAGAAAGGAGAGTTCGCCCTGATGTCGTTTGTCCCGCCTCCACCGGTTCCTTTGTGACGGATGCCAGATATTGGGATTGCGGTCGTTGTGAGGGAAGCTAAAACGGCGCGAAGTGGTAGGCTTCGAAAAAGACTCAAAGGAGGAAACGATGAACTTACAGCCTTTGATTGCCACAGGCGCTACACCTTCGCCAGGGTGGAAAAGGGAGAGCCTGAAGCAGATCACGGCGGAGCTTCCACCTACAACCAGGAGGATCAGCCTTATGCTCCTTGGGGAGGTCTTGTCCCCAGGGTTGAGCAATCGGGCAGCAGGATGAGGTGTACGGAAGGGGCACGGGAAGGCTGTGGGAGCTGTTGGCAGACACCTTGCCGAGGCGGCCTATTGGATCCTGAGGAAGGGAGAACCTTACAGGGATCCAGGGCTTAAGGCCCTTGAGGGCGGTTGACTCTTCTTCAAGGGGTCTGTTATATTTCCTAAAAAGCGAAAGACGATGGATGAGAAGATCGTTGGCGAAAGTATTACCTTTGACGATGTGTTGCTCCTCCCGGATGCTTCCGAGATCCTGCCCACGGAAGTCGATGTAACCACCCGTCTCACCAATGCCATCCCCCTTAACATCCCCCTGATAAGCGCTGCGATGGATACGGTTACTGAAGCCAGGACGGCCATCGCCATGGCCCAGGAGGGGGGAATCGGCATCATTCACCGGAACCTCTCCATAGATCAGCAGGCAGTTGAGGTGGAGAAGGTTAAGAAGTTCGAAAGCGGGATGATCATCGATCCTATAACGATGGAGCCGGAACAGAAAGTATACGAAGCGATAGAGGTGATGAGGCGTTACGGGATCTCAGGGGTGCCGGTGACGAAGGGGGGGAAGTTAGTGGGGATCCTCACCAACAGGGACCTGCGCTTCGAGAAGCGGCTCGACGCCCCCATCTCTGAGGTGATGACCAAGGGGGAGAAGCTGATAACGGTCAAAGAGGGAATAAGCTTGGAAGAGTCAAAGGAGATCCTCCATCGCCATAAGATTGAGAAGCTCCCTGTGGTAGATGATGAATTTAACCTGAAGGGGCTTATCACCATAAAAGACATAGAGAAGATGGAGAAATACCCTAATGCCTGTAAGGACTATTTGGGCAGGTTGCGAGTGGGGGCGGCCGTGGGGGTCGGGAAGGATCTGAGGGATAGGACCGCTGCCCTGATCGAGGCCGGTGCAGACGTAATAGTGGTCGACTCCGCCCACGGGCATTCCCATAGGGTCTTGGAGGCCATCCGCTGGATAAAGGAGGCCTATCCTGAGTGCCAGGTGATAGGGGGAAACATTGCCACCGCAGAAGGGGCAGAGGCCTTGATAGAAGCAGGGGCCGATGCCATAAAAGTGGGGGTTGGTCCCGGTTCCATCTGTACCACCAGGATAGTGGCAGGGATCGGAGTGCCCCAGATAACGGCCATCATGGCGGCTGCCCAGGTCGCCAGGCGTCACAACGTCCCCGTCATCGCCGATGGGGGGATCAAATATTCCGGAGACATAACCAAGGCCATCGCAGCGGGAGCCGACGCGGTGATGATCGGAAATCTCTTCGCCGGTACCGATGAAAGCCCGGGGGAGATAGTCCTCTACCAGGGAAGGACCTACAAGGTTTACCGGGGCATGGGCTCTATGGAGGCCATGAGGGAGGGGAGCGCCGATCGCTACCTGGCGGGGGACAAGGCCGATCAGACGAAGCTCGTCCCCGAAGGTATAGAAGGGAGGGTCCCGTATCGGGGCTCCATATCCTTCTGCATCCATCAGTTGATAGGCGGGTTGAAGGCGGGAATGGGTTATGTGGGGTGTCGTAATATCCAAGAGCTGCAGGAGAAGGCCCGTTTTATCAAGATAACCCCTTCAGGCCTCAGGGAAAGCCACGTCCATGATGTGATAATCACAAAAGAGGCTCCAAACTATCGCCTCGAATAGAGGAAGTACATTGCCTGAGGAGCGCAAGAGGTGGCGGAAGAAGATAATCTATTATTTTTTTATCCTCGTCCTCCTCAACTTGGTCCTTCCTGCTTCTCTCCTCCCCGATAATCTCCATACCCTATGGCAAAAGAGGAAGAGTTTTATCCTCAACGGAAGGCTGAAGGAGGCGGAGGTAGTCCTCAAGGAGATACAGGAGGAGAAGTTAAATGAAGGGATAGAAAATCTCTGGGATTATGCCATCCTCTTGCTGCGGGAGGCCCAGAGGGCGAAGGTCTTCAATAGGGAATGGGCCTTGCGGTTAATCAGCGCAGCTGTATCCCTCGCCCCTGATCTGCCTTATCTCTACTTCTATCGGGGCGAGCTCCTCTGGTTCAAGACCCCCTGGAATTTTTCCGTTCTCATCAAAAATTACATAGATGGCCTTAAGGCAAGATGTCGAAATGTCGCCCTCGCCGTGGGGGAAGTGGGAAAGTGGAGTCTGATAGCGAGCTCAGGGATCCAATTCGGCATCTTCCTCTTCTGCCTGCTCTTGATCTTTAAAAGGGTACCCCTATTCCTCCACCCATTAAAGGAGGAGCTCAAGGGAAAAGATAAGGATTTGATAAGGGGGTTAAGCAGGATAGGGATCCTTTCCCTTCCCTTTATCCTCCACCTCAATCTCTTATGGGGGGCCTTCGCCATCTCCCTCATCCTCTGGCCCTTCCTGCGAAGACGGGAAAGGGGTGCCTTGTTCCTCTCCCTCCTGCTTCTGGTCACCTTAGTGTCCCTC
>QMPS01000155.1 GCA_003648675.1 Aquificota bacterium | reverse complement strand
TTCTTCACTTTATCATCTATGCAGAGCTGCACCGAAACAAATGGGGCCAGGGTAACACGAGGTAAAGGCGAGTAGCTAAGAGTGGCCGTAACCTGGGCGTGGGTGAAACCATTATCGTCGTAACACCCATCGTCGGTCCCGTCCTCATCAATGGAATAACCCAAGGCCCCTACCAGATCTAAGGATGTATTATAGGGCAGGGAGAAACTGTGGCCCAGTCCCAATTCCAGGTAACACCCTCCCTGTTGCTCCATATCGAAATATGCCGTTAGAGAAGGAGCAAGAAGGGTATCGTAGGAAAGGCCTACATAGATCTCCTGGGTGTTATCGTCTTTTCCCTGTGGAAAGGCATAGTAGATGTACCCGGCAGAGAATCCCAACTTCTTCAATTTGGGACTGATAAAGCCAAAATCACTTGAGTAGTCCAAGGTGTAGTCTGTAGGGGGGTTCCATTGCCAAACATGACGGCAAACCCCACAGCCCAGTAGGCCACGGAGGCTATGCAGAAATCCATCACGTTCTTCATGAGAATGTTCACCGTGTTCTTGGCCCGGGTGAAACCCGCCTCCAATAGGGCAAAGCCTGGTTGCATCCAGAATACCAGGAAGGCTGTGACCAACACCCAGACGGTGTCAGCCATATACTGAGCCTGGGAAACAGCTTTGCCATCTACCTTTCCATCCAAAGCCCAGACCAAGGATGGAGCTAAGAGAAGAAACAGAAACGCCCACCTACACAAAAACTTCCTCACCATGACGCACCCCCTATTAGGTTTCGACGAAGTGTTTGCAAATCTTGTGCACAACCTCAATCAGAAAATTGCATAATAATAGTGCAACACCGGTGAGTTATGAAAAGGCCCCCACGAAATGGGCCTTTAAACACCCAAGACAGTCGCCTTCAGTGGCCGAAGGCGACCCTTTACCTTACCCGTTCAGATACACATCACCTGCCGAAGTATCCGGTGATGCTGGCCTTATCCAACAAGTGTGGTGCCAGTTTTTTTTCGAAGTCTTTGATAGAAAACCTGCCCGAGAGATCCAGCCTCTCCACCTTCAAAGCATAAACGGTGAAGACGTAAGGATGATCGCCCGTACCAGGTGGAGGCATGGGACCGCCATAACCCACGAAACCAAAAGAGTTGACCAGCTCCATAGCCCCTGAAGGTATGACCTTTCCGGAGGCACCTTCAGGTAAAGAATGGACAGTGGCGGGGATGTTAATAATCAACCAATGAACCCAGTTCCTGGCCACGGGATGGGGATCGTAACAGGAAATAGCAAAAGACCGGGTTCCCTCAGGCCCTCCATCCCATTTCAGGGGAGGAGACAGGTTCTTCCCCCCAGCTCCGGGCATGACGTATTTGATAGGTATCCTGTCCCCGTCCTTGAAGGCAGGAGACCAGAGCTTGAAAGAGGCCTCCCCCGCAACACCACCCGACACCACAAACAACCCAAGGAACAGCCCCAACAAAAACCCCTTCATAGCCACCTCACCTCCTCAAAGTTCCTATCCTACCAATTTGCATTTTACATAAGCTTCATTCTCCCCTTTAGCCACGGCATTACTAAAAGGAGAACCCCCACGGGAAGCATGACCAAAAAGGGCAAAAACTTGAGAGCACCCTCCACCTGCACCAGGCCAATCCTGGACCCCAGGTAAGCGTAGAAGAGGGTACTGGGAAATATGCCCAAGGCCGTGGTCCATAGGAAAGTGAAAGGAGAGATGGATGTAAGGGCCAAAAGAGGATTGAGGAGGAAGTAAGGGAAGGCCGTGGTGAAGCGTAATGCTAGAACATACCTTATCCCCCGCTTCCTCAACTTTTCCTTCACTCCCTCCCACTTTCCCTCAAAGTGGCGGGCCACCACGGCCCTCAAAAGATAACGAACAACAAGGAAAGCCATAAAAGCCCCCAAAGTGGAGGCGACTTCCGCCAGGAACACCCCTTGCCAGAAACCGAAGAGTCCCCCACCTACCATGGTAAGGAACATGGTGAGACCGGGGAGGCAAAGAACAGCCACCAGAAGATAGATACTCACATAGATGATAGACGAGAGAAAGGGCCTAGTCTCCACAAAGGTGTGGAGCTGGAGCCCGTGGGACTTAACCTCCTCATAACTAAGGTATTTATCGCCTCCAACACGGTAAAAAATCACCATAAGGGAGAGAAGAAGGATCAACAACAGGATTTTCCTATAGGGCATTACTTGACGAATAGGCACCATAGACTACAACTCCACTCCCAAAGTCTTCCTAGCCACCACCCCTATAACAAAAGAGACAAAGGCCACCCCCAGGCTTATCACCAACATTTCAGTGAATGTAGCCCTGAAGGAGACCTCTTTGACCACCGCTACGAAGTAAGTGAAGATGTAGATGACAAGGACCACGTTAACCAAAGTGACCGCCAAAGCCAAAAGGTAACTAGAAAAGATGAAATAGGGCAAAACCAGCAGCACCACGGTGATAACGTAAGCAATACCTGTATAGAAAGAAGCCTTAAGGGCACTGGCCCCTTCTCCTTCCGACTTTTGGGAGAGGTACTCAGAGGCAGACATGGAAAGGGAAGCGGCTACACCCATGATGAGACCTGCCATGCCCACCACCCTGGTATTTTGAAGGGCAAAAGTGAGACCCGCTAGGGAGCCCGTAAGCTCCACCAGTGCGTCGTTGAGACCCAGGACCATGGAGCCCACGTATTTTATCCTCTCCTCTTCTATCATGTCCACCAACAGCTTTTCGTGCTCGAACTCATCTTGGGCAATCTCCTGGGCCTGGGGCCACTTCTGGGCCATAAAGGAATAGACCTGCTCCGCCTCTTCCTCCCCCCTCTCCATAATCTTTATGGCGAATGTAAGACCCAAAACGTAGGCCACCAGAATGTAGAAAAAGACCCTCCATCGGCAGGGTGAAACCTCCTCTCCCGTGATCTCTTTCCATAGGCGATAGTGGCGGGGCTCATCCTGGGAGATCTTCTCCAGTATCTCTCGATTTCTGCCCTTCATCCTCTTAGCCAGACGCCGATAGACTAAGTGCTCCGTGATTTCGTTACGTTGAAAGGAGAGCAGCACTTCCTTCTCTTCAAGGTCCATACCTGTCCACCTCCACCTACTTCTATCCTTCTTTTATATCCTCCATCTCCTCCAGCAGTCCACCCACAGAGAGCTCTTCTCTGATGCCCCATCGGGTGAGAACAAAGTCGTAACGCACAGGGTCTTCAGGAGCGACGCGCCTAAAGGCATGGGTAATCTCAAGAGCCGCCTTCAAGTCTGCATGACGCCTCTGAGTGAGGCCCAATCCCAAGGAAATGTTGTGCATATGGGTGTCCAGGGGGATGATCAACCGATGGGCTCCTAACCCCTCCCACCCCCCAGGATCCACGGCGTCCTTCCTCACCATCCACCTCAAAAAAAGGTGAAGCCTTTTACAGGCACTTCCCCTTTTAGGGTCCGGCAACAGGGAAGAGGGACGACCTCCCCCCTCCACGGCCAGGAGATCCACAAAACGAGAGAGGGCTGGTACAAAAGTGGTATCCCTTTCCCCTATTCCCCGGCAAAATCCCTGGTATAGAGAGTCCCACCTTCTGATGACACCCCTCATCCCCTTCAACAGAAGGGCCAATTCTTCCTCCGTAGTAAAGCGATGCCTAAATCCCTTGGCCAAAACCTCTAACTCCCGGATAGAAGAAGCCTCCAGAAAGGCCGCCGGCGAAGGGGTGAGGCGCTCTAGAACCCACGCCACATTCCTCAGGATCTGCTGAACCCGACCATAGGCCAGAGAGGAAGCTATGAGCCCCACCACCTCCCGGTCCCGGGG
>QMPS01000154.1 GCA_003648675.1 Aquificota bacterium | reverse complement strand
TTACTATCTGGGCCTGGCCAAGGAGTTGGAGACTATGGGTGTTCATATATAGGGTATTAAGGACATGGCGGGCCTGTGTAAACCTCAGGCGGCCTACCAGCTGGTGAAGGCCCTGAAGGAGGAGACAGGGTTGCCCGTCCACTTTCACACCCATGACACGGCAGGTAGCGGGGTGGCTTCCTGCCTCATGGCCAGTGAAGCGGGGGTGGACATAGTGGACCTGGCCCTCTCCAGTATGGCAGGCCTCACAGCCCAGCCTTCTCTGGAGGCGGTGGTGGCTGCTCTCCAGGGCACCGAGCGGGAGCCCCAGGTGGATCTGAACTATGCCATGGCCATGGCCAATTACTGGGAGCGAGTCAGAGAATTTTACGCCCCCTTTGAGAGCGGTCTCAAAGGACCCACGGGGGAGGTTTACATTCACGAGATCCCCGGTGGCCAGTACAGCAACCTGAAGCCTCGGGCTGTGGAGCTGGGCTTGGGGGATAGGTGGGAGGAGCTCAAGGCCATGTATGCCAAGGTGAATCAGATCCTGGGAGATCTAATAAAGGTAACCCCCTCCTCCAAAGTGGTGGCCGATTTGGCTATTTTTATGCTCAAAAACGACTTGACTGAGGAGGACCTCTATCAGCGGGGCGAGAGCCTCTCTTTTCCCCAGTCGGTGGTAGACTTCTTCAAAGGCATGATGGGCCAGCCCTATGGTGGCTTCAATGAGAAGCTCCAAAGGGTGGTCCTTAAGAGGGAAAAGCCTCTCGCGTGCCGTCCCGGTGAACTTTTGCCCCCTGAAGACTTTGAGGCCAAAAGAACGGAGCTTCGGGAACTTCTGGGCCGGGAGCCTACCAACCGGGACATCCTGTCGGCTTTGCTCTATCCAGGGGTCTACGAAGACTTTGTGGATCACCAAAAGACCTATTCTGATACCTCAGTTATGAAAACCCCTCTCTTCCTCTACGGCTTGGAGATAGGCCAGGAGGACAGTGTGGATATCGAGGAGGGCAAGACCCTGGTGATAAAGCTCAATGCTGTGGGCGAGCTTCTCAAGGATGGTACCAGGGTGGTTCACTTCGAGCTAAACGGTCAGCCCAGGGAGGTTAGGGTCAAGGATCTGTCGGCTCAGGTGGAAGAGATCCAGCGGCCCAAGGCCGAACCCAGCAATCCCCATCACGTTGGTGCTCCCATGCCTGGCAAGGTGGTGAAGGTCTTGGTAAATCCTGGGGACAAGGTGAAGAAGGGCGACACTGTGGTCGTGGTGGAGGCCATGAAAGTGGAGACGGCTGTCATGGCTCCCCAGAAGGGCAAAGTGAAGGATGTCCTGGTCACGCGGGGAGACGCTGTGGAGTCGGGCGATCTGCTGGTGGTGCTGGAGTAGAGGGAGCTTCTGTCTCTTCGCCTTGGATGAGGAGACCGTAAGATCTGGAGCTGGCGGGAGCCGTCTGCGAAGCCTGGGATTTCTTCTTTCCCCTGGCCGCGGCTCTCCTCAAAAAGGGCACTCGGGTCTCCAACATTATCGTCTTTCTCTCGGCCTGGGCATGCATCAAGCTTCCCCAGGAGATGGTGGAGTTTCAGTTCTTGGGGCCGAGGTTTATGATGACGAGGCTTTTTCTGACTATCGTTTTTGTAGTCATCATGGGAGTTTTCATAGAACAGATAGTCGAACTGGGTGATAGGAAGCAGACAAACGTTGCAGAGTAAAGGCTGTGTAAGCATGTGGTGCAGGATCTATTGGTATTATGCCCGCTTAGCAAAAAGGCAGGAAGAACCTTTGCAAGGCTGAAGTGGTTTGGCTTGCTTCCGCCGGAGTGGACCAGCGATTAGGCATGCTGATACCGATGTAAGTCACTCCACGGTTCTTTCTCTTCTAGTGTCGTCTGTTTCCATCAAGGGCCCCACCCGGATATAGCGTACCTCTCCCCGAGATACCCTTCGCACCCAAGCTTCTGCTGAGGGTTTTCCCGGGGTCACCCTCTTTATCCAGGCAGTGCCCAGGGTGCGGAAAGCCCCATCCAAGAGGCCAACTACCCTGTCTTTCAGGTCTTCCAGGTCCTGGAGACGGCCCATGATGAGGGTGGACTGGAGATCCAGTGTGATTTTTCTGCCCTGGTAAAAATGGTCTTTCACTCTTTGAAGGCGGAATCGCCTTCGGGTCTCGGTATCCCTGGTTTTTGCTTTAGGAGAGGGTTCTAGGACCAGCAGTGGAAAGGTGGAGTGCTTTAACACCCTGATGAGAGGTGTCTCTTCTCTTATTATGGCGACGATGAGGTCAGGGTTTATTAGGTTGCACTTGGCCATTTTCAAAGAGATGGCTTCCCCCCATATCCAGCCTGTGGTGTCTACCAGGAGCCTATCGGGTTTCATGGAGAGGGCCAGACGGAAGAGGCGTTCCACTCCCCATGTGAACTGGGCCAGGTCTTCCGGAGGGCTCAGAACTCCGGCAAAGTGGAGAGCTATTTCTCGGAGTTGGGCCAGGTCTTCCACGGGCGCACTACCTGTGCCCAGGCCCAAGCTCCCTGGGGGGCCTACGTCCGATTGTCCCACATCAGAGTCCAGGACCAGGACCTTCTCTCTGGTGCACCAGTGATTGTATAGCCTTTTGATAAGAGTGGTCTTTCCCCCGTCGGTGGGACCTACGACCAGGATACGTCGGGCCTTGATGCTGTCTGGGTCCAACTGGTCCACGGTGGAAAGGCGCTTTTCCATAGCTTCATAGGCAAAGTCGGAGGATTTCTTCTATCACCTCGGGGGTGTAAAGGTCACTGAGACCCCACACCTGGGCCAGCTGGTAGGCGTTTTGGGCCAGCCTTGGAATCTCTTTCTCTCTCACATTCACCTGGGAGAGCCTTACAGGACAGTTTATGGAGTCTAGCCACTTTTCCAGGGCTTCGATGCCCTTTTCGAGGCTTTTGGTTCCAAAGACCCCCAAAGCAAATTTCTTCATAACTTCCCCTTTTTTATCGGCCATGTAGCGCATCCAGCCGGGCATGATGATGGCCAGCCCTTCCCCGTGGGCCATGTCGTAAATGGCACTGAGGGAGTGTTCTATCATGTGGCAGGGTAGGGCTAAGGGACCAGCCCCCGAGAAGGTGATGCCACACAGGGCCAGGGAAGAAGCCCACATGAGATCGGCCCGGGCGTTGTAGTCTTCGGGGTTTTCCAGAGCCTGGGGGGCCCGGACCACCACGGTTTTCATGAGGGTTTCCATGATGCCCTCCTGAATGGGGGTGTCCAGATCTTCCCGGGCCATGTAAACCTCGAAGACATGGGAGAAGGCGTCCACGGCGCCGTAGGCCGTTTGGTCGGGTGGGACAGTGAAAGTGACAGTGGGATCCAGGATGGAGACCCTGGGGTAGAGGGGTAAGGCCCTGAGGCCGAATTTGGCCTGCTTTTCCTCGTTGGTGAGGACCATGCCGTTGTTCATCTCGGAGCCCGAGCCGCATATGGTGAGGAGGGTTACCAGGGGCAGGGCGTCTTGGATTTCGGATCTGAACTCGAAGAACTCCCAGATATCCGTGTCAGTAACGGCTCCTGCAGCGATAGCTTTGGCTTCGTCTATCACCGAGCCGCCTCCCACAGCCACGATAACATCCACCTTCTCCTTTTTGGCCAAATCCACCCCGGCTCTGGCATGGGAGAGGACGGGATTGGCTTTGACTCCGGGATGCTCTACCACCTCCAAGCCTGCTCCCTTTAGGGATGCCATTACCCTGTCGTAAAGCCCTGTCTCTTTGATGGACCGTCTACCGTAGATGAGGAGAGCTTTTCTACCGTAGGCCGCCGCAGCGGGTCCTATCTGAGGCACCGTGTCTCTGCCGAAGATAATGCGGGTA
>QMPS01000153.1 GCA_003648675.1 Aquificota bacterium | reverse complement strand
GTCAGTGGTCTCTCCAGCCTTGACACCCAGCACATTCTCCAGTCTCTCCAGCACCCTGTAGGCCCCCTTCACGTGACAGGCCGTGCCTGTACAAACCTGGATGGTGTACTTGCCCCTGGGCTTCAGGGTAAAGGCTTTAAAAAAGGTGGCAACGTGGTACACCCTGGCCAAAGGCACCTCTGTCTGACGGCTCACCTCCTTCAACAAATCCTTGGGAAGGTAGCCGTAAATGTCCTGGAGATCCTGGAGAATCTCTATCATCCGGGCGGGACTATTCCCGTACCGGGCCATCACCTCTTTAACGCTTTGCCCCAGACTTTCTACCGTCGCTTCTGCCATGGCCATCACTCCTGAGTCACTTTTTCCATCTTCTTGAGCCGCTCGTACTCTGCCGTGACCCTCTCTTGGATCTGTTGGACGATTTCAGGGGTGAGATGTCGGTAGCGCCTCTGCAACTTCAGATAGTCCTCCACGGGCCTTAACCCCTGAGGAAAGTCTATCGTCAGCTTGTAGCGGCCATACTCGACTTCGTACAAAGGGAATATGCCCGTCTCCACGGCCAGTCTTCCCATCCTGATGGTAAGCTCAGGGGGAGTCCCCCACCCCGTGGGACACACGGCAAAGAGATGGATGTAAGCCGGTCCCTCCAACTCAAAGGAACGCCTCACCTTGCGGATGAGATCCAGAGGATAGCTGGGGCAAGCCGTAGCTACGTAGGGAACGTCATGAGCAGCAGCTATGGCAGCCACGTTCTTCTTCCAGTAGCCAGCCCCAAAGCTCACTCTGCCGGCAGGAGTGGTGGTAGTACTGGCACCAAAGGGAGTAGCGGATGAGCCCTGAACCCCTGTGTTCATATAGGCCTCATTGTCATAGCAGATGTAAGTTACGTTGTGCCCCCTGGCCAACATACCCGACAGGGCCTGAAGACCAATGTCGGCTGTGCCACCATCACCCGCCAAGGCCAAAATGTTAATCTTTTTCTTCGGAAGACGCCCCTTCCTCTGGAGAGCCTTTATGGCAGCGTCAATACCGGAAGCCACGGCAGCCGCGTTTTCGAAGGCCACGTGAATCCAGGGCACCGCCCAAGAAGTGTAAGGATAAGGAGAGGATATGATCTCCATGCAGCCTGTGGCATTCACCACTATGGTGTCCCTGCCCGCCGCCTTCATAATATGGCGTAGCCCCAGAGCGGGACCACAACCCTGACACGCCCTGTGCCCCCTGGTGAAAAACTCTTCCCTGGGAGCCATTCTATAGGCGAAAACACTGAGATAGGCTTCTTTTGGTCTCTGCACCACACTCATTCTCTCAACCCCACTATTCTCACTAAATCGGTCTCCTCTCCCGAATCCTTCCCCGTCCTGAGACACTCTTCACCGACATCGAACATCTCCACATACTCTTCCAGGGAGATATCCCTGCCGCCTAGACCAGCCACCACGCCCACCACCATAGGTCTATCCTTCTCCAGATAGAGGGCCGACCTCACCTCGGAGAGAACAGGTCCTATGGGACCACCGAAAGAGATACACCTGTCCAGGACCACCACCTGCTTAATGGAAGTACCGCACAGGACCTCCCTAAGAGCATCAAAGGGGAAGGGCCTCCAGAGCCTCAGCTCCACAGCCCCCACCTTTCTACCCTGCTCCCTGAGAAGGTCTACAGCCACCTCAGCAGCCTCAATAACGGAGCCCTGGGCCAGAAGGACAATTTCGGCGTCGTCGGCCTTATAGGTCTCTACAGGCTCGTAGCGACGCCCGTAACGCTGGGCAAACTCTTCGAAGACCTCCTCTATAATAGGGCGGGACTCCCTGATAGCTATTTCCTGCTGTTTCTTGGCTTCGGTATAGACATCGGGCACACCAACAGGTCCCATGGTAATGGGATTATCGGTATCCAGAACACAGACAGGTTCATAGGGAGGGATAAAGTCGGCAATCTCCTCGTCGTCAAAGATGTACATAGGCTCAATGACATGGGTAAGAATGAAGCCGTCGAAGTTGATCATGACGGGGAGCATGACCCGCCTGTCCTCACCAATCCTGAAAGCCATGAGGGTCAAATCGTAGGCCTCTTGACCATTATTGGCAAAGATGGAGATCCAGCCCGTATCCCTCTCGTTCATCACGTCGGAGTGATCGTTCCAGATAGAGATGGGTCCAGAGAGAGACCTGTTGGCCAGAGCCATAACCACAGGGGTCCGAAGGCTACTGGCCAGATAAACGATCTCGTTCATGAGGGCCAATCCCTGGGAGCTGGTGGACGTAAAGACCCGAGCCCCCGCTGCCGATGCCCCCACACAGGCGCTCATGGCCGTGTGTTCCGACTCCACGGTGATGTACTCCGCATCCAGATCCCCATCAGCCACCAGTTGGGCCAGGTGCTCAACTATGTGGGTCTGGGGAGTGATGGGATAAGCAGAAACCACGTCCACATTGGCCTGACGGGCAGCTTCAGCGATGGCAATGGATACCTCGATTCCCGTTCTCTTGGCCATTATTCCACCACCTCTTCTTCCATTATTATACACTGGGCCGGGCACTCCCTATGGCAGATACCGCACCCTTTACAGTACTCGTAGTTGGGCTCGTAATAGCCGTACTCATCTTCCTCGTAGGCATATTCAGGACAGAAAATCCAACAGGTGCCGCACTTGATGCACTTCGTCTTATCCACCACGGGTTTGAGGGTCTTCCAGTCTCCCGTTTTATAATGGACACTGTTACCCGGCTCAGGAACAGAGCAAGCAAAGGGCAACTCCTTCCAAGTGGGCTTTTCCTTCAGCTTCATCACTCTACCCTCGCTTCTTGATAGGCCCTGCGGAAGGCCTTTATCTCTTGCTCAGCGATCCTTGGAAACCTCTGGGCGATGAACTCCTCGAGAGGCTCCAGGTCCACCAGAGGCTTAGCCTTTAACAAGGCCCCTAACATGACCACGTTGGTGATGGGAACACCCAACTCCTCCATGGCTATGGAGGTGGCATCTACAGAAGCCACCTGCACATCGTCCCTACCCAACTCCTTCTTCCAGTCACCCGGACCCTTTTTGGAATTGAGAACCACCAGCCCCCCTTCCTTGAGCCCCGCCACAACAGGCACAGCCTTCACCAGCGAGGGATCCAGCACTATGACCACATCGGGGTGATAGATACCGGTTCTCAGCTTGATGACCTCATCAGAGATCCGAGTGAAGGCCAGGACGGGGGCTCCCCGCCTTTCAGCTCCAAAGGCAGGGAAAGCTTGGGCATACTTGCCCTCCTTGATGGCCGCCAAGGCCAACAGCTCAGCCGAGGTGACTGCACCCTGTCCTCCTCTTCCGTGGAATCTGATCTCTACCATGGCCCCTCCTCTCAAAATAAACAGTACCTTCTATATGATAGCTCCCCCTAGGGTGTCAATAAAAAGACCGGCCATAACACCCTATCAAGCCTAGCTTTTAGAGAGATTTAAAATTTTAAATATAACCAGACATCTGGTCCAGCTCCCTCACTCGCTCCATATTCTTTTTATCCCACGAAGGGGAGTAAGGCGTCTCCATTATTGCAGGAAGGCCCCTGAGAAAGGGGTGGCTGATGATGGACCTAAACCCTTCCAACCCCATATGCCCCTCTCCTATATGCCAGTGACGATCCACCCGGGATCCCAGAGGTGTTTTGGAATCGTTGAGATGAAGGAGTTTTAAGCGGCCCAAGCCCACTTCTTTATCAAGCTCTTCCAGAAAGACCTCCAGCCCATCAGAAGTATGGATAGGATACCCAGCTTGAAAAGCATGGGCCGTGTCTATGCACACCCCAAGTCGAGGGTCTCCATCTACCAGGGCTATGATCTCTCCCAG
>QMPS01000152.1 GCA_003648675.1 Aquificota bacterium | reverse complement strand
TCCATGTTTAGTCTAGGCTATCCGTTTTTACAGGGAAATTGGGACTTGACCCTTTCGCACTTCTTGGCTCCCTCTCTTGCTTATCCGAGCTTTCTTGTGAACTGAGCTCCCAGACTGATACTCAACAGGGCCTAGCCCTGCCAAGGCCACTATCTGCCTCCTATTAGTTCCAGGATACTTGAGAAGCAGTGTCAAAAGTGTAATCGCTGTTATCGAACCCACCCCTGGTATACTCAACAACGCCTGTAGTGCGCTCGATGCAGACTTTTCTTCTGAGACTAGCGTTAGCAAATTGCCAAAGCCACCAAGGAAATGTCAAAAATCAATATCTAAGCCCCTCCACGCAGCTAAAAACACCCATCGCCCCTTCTCACTCCCCCACCTTGCCTCAGTAACAATTCTTAAACAGAGAATGAAATGTTGAACCCAAGGAACGCTGCCCTTATAAAGGAAGCCATTAATCCAAAGGAGAGTGAATATGCACAGCCCAAAAAGATTAAAACTAAAAAGAATCTCTTTAAGTATCGTCCTCACCACATGCATCATAGTTCTCTTTCCCCCAACATCCCATGGAAGGAGCCTGGGACACTACTCCAGCACCCCCCAGAGAACCCAGTACGACACCCAGCTGGAGAGAGAGCAGGCGGCAAACAAGGAGAAGGCCCAAAAGGCCAGGCAGGAGGCCATAAAACAGGCCACAGAAAGAATGAGGGCAGCAGCCCAGTGCATAAGGGAAATATCGGAAGAGATAAGGGAGTTTCAGCAGAGGAAACAGGAAGCCCTGAACGAAATGGTACAGGAGGGAAGCGGCATCCACACCAAGCCCGAATACATGGAGAAGCCTCCCAAGATGTATGACCACGTCCCCACGGCAGACGAAGTGTACAGGGACATGTCTCCATCGGCACGGTTTGAGCACTCCAGGGCCAACCTCAGTAGGCTACAGAGGGAGCTGGAAGCCTGCAAGAAGGAGATGAAAAAGGCCCAGGAAGAACTGAAAATACTGGAGGGGAAGTAGCCCATCCAAGCTGCCGCGTACAGTCAGGTCCCCAACTTCTCCTCCTCGCCTTTCAGAGAGCATCGCAAACTTGCCATCGAAATTAGCCTCTGCTACCGTTATCTAACGGTCGTTCGTTCGACAACAAGGCCCATGGCCCAGACCAAGAGCACTGACCAGGTGCAAGGGCCAAAGGAGGTCAAAATGATCAGGGAGGCAGACTTCCTTTTAATGGAAGAACTCCTCAGTGAAGAGGAGAAGATCATCAGGGACACCACCAGAAGGTTTGTGGAGAGGGAAGTGCTCCCCATAGTGGCAAAGCACTACGAAAAAGGGACCTTTCCTTATGAGCTCATTCCCAAAGTTGCCGAGGTGGGTCTTTTCGGCATCACCACTCCCCCTGAGTATGGAGGGGCAGGGGCTAGCTACTTTTCTTACGGTTTAGCCTGTCAGGAATTGGAATGGTGCGACAGCGGCCTGAGAAGCCTTGTCTCGGTCCAAAACTCCCTATGCATGTATCCCATCCACGCTTACGGCTCCGAAGGCCAAAAACAGAAATACCTGCCGAAAATGGCCACAGGGGAAATTATCGGATGCTTTGGACTTACGGAACCCGATGCAGGCTCTGACCCCGCCAGCATGAGAACCACTGCCAAGAAGGTGAAAGACGGATGGGTCCTCAATGGAAACAAGACCTGGATCACCAACGCCCCTATAGCCCACATGGCCATCGTGTGGGCCAAAACCGAGGAGGGGGTGAGGGGATTCATTGTGGAGAGAGGAACCGAGGGGTTTGAAACCCCTGAGATCAAGGAAAAGATGTCCCTGAGGTTTTCCCCAACGGGAGAGATCGTGCTGGAGGACTGCTTTGTACCCGAAGAGAATCTGCTACCGGGCAGCAGCGTGGGCATGAAAGCCCCTTTCTCTTGTCTCACCAGAGCCCGCTACGGCATTGCATGGGGAGCCGTGGGAATGGCCGCCTTCTGTTACGAAAAGGCCTTGAGCTATGCCAAGGAACGTATCCAGTTTGGAAGACCCCTAGCCTCTTTCCAGCTCATCCAACAGGACCTAGCAGATATGCTGACAGAGATCACAAAGTGCCAGTTATTGGTGTACCGAGTGGGAAGGCTTTTTGATGAAGGGAGAGCCTCCCACGTGATGGTCTCTATGGCCAAGAGAGCATCCACCATGATGGCATACCGGGTAGTCAGGAAAGCCAGGGAGATCCTGGGAGGAAACGGTATCAGCTTGGAGTATCACGTGATAAGGCACCTATGTAACTCGGAGACCACCACTACTTATGAAGGAACCAATAAGATCCACGCC
Organism: Aquificota bacterium; assembly: GCA_003648675.1. GTDB lineage: Bacteria > Thermosulfidibacterota > Thermosulfidibacteria > Thermosulfidibacterales > B14-G1 > B14-G1. The sequence continues at coordinate 1,511 of QMPS01000152.1, read as the reverse complement.
CTCATTCTGGGCAGACATATCACGGGCATAAGCGCCTTTAAGTGAGGAAAGCATGGAAAAGAAAAACCGGGAAGAAGAGTTGCTAAACACCGCCGCCAAGCTTTTCAGAATGAAGGGCTATGACGCCACCTCTATAAGTGACATCGCCGCTGCTCTGGGCATCAGAAAGAGCAGCCTGTACCACTACATAAGCACCAAAAGCGACCTGCTATACAGGATTTCCAAGGATACCTTGGAAGAGCTCCTCCAGGGAGCCTTAGAGATAAAGAAGCAGGATCTTCCGCCTCAAGATAAACTGCTGAAACTGGTTGAGAACCACATCCGACTCCTTACCAGGGATTTGGACCGCTACGCCACCATGCTAAGGGAGCTAGACTCTCTAGAAGAAGAGAAAAGAAGGGAACTAGTGAGCCTCAGAGACGGGTATGAAAGGGTCCTGCGAGAAACCCTGCAAGAAGGGGTAAAAGAAGGGGCTTTCCGGGAGATAGACTCCAAGATCATAGGCTTCGCCATCCTGGGCATAATGAACTGGCTGATACGGTGGTACAAACCCGGAGGAGCCTACTCTCCTTCCGACCTAGCCAAAGTGTACGGCGACTTTATCCTGAAAGCCCTAGAAAAGAAGAAATGACGAAATTCTTAGTTGTATTCAGCCAACATTAAAGCGCCAAGCCCCATTTGCTCGTTGATTTCCCATCCCCCTCAAGCTATCTTTGCTCCATGGCAGAAAGTCGGCTCATGTTGGGAAGCGAGGCCCTGGCCCTGGGGGTGAAGCTCTGCCGGCCCCAGGTCATAGCCGCCTACCCCATCACCCCCCAGACTCATATCGTGGAGTGTCTGGCCCAGATGGTAGAGAAGGGTGAACTCTCCCCCTGCCGCCTGGTTACCGTGGAGTCAGAACTCTCCAGCATCTCCCTGGTCCTAGGAGCATCGGCAGGAGGAGCCCGGGTCTTCACCGCTACAGCCTCCCAAGGGCTGGCCCTCATGCATGAGATCCTCCACTGGGTAGCGGGGATGCGCTTCCCTGTGGTGTTGGCCAATGCCAACCGGGCCCTAGGGGGGCCATGGATCCTCTACATGGACCAGACAGACTCCCTGTCCCAGAGGGACACGGGCTGGATCCAGCTCTACTGCGCCAGCGCCCAGGAGGCCCTAGACATGGTGCCCCTGGCTTACAAAATAGCCGAGACCCACCTCCTGCCCGTCATGGTCATCATGGACGGTTTCTGGATTTCCCACACCATGGAGCCCGTGGAAGCACCTAGCCAGGAGGCTATAGACGCCTTTTTGCCCCCCAGACGTGACGAGCTGAAATTGGATCCGGACAACCCCCAGGCTCTGGGGGCTCCCTCACCCTCGGACACCTTCTACCAAATCAAACGAGAGAGCCAGGAAGAGATGGAGCGGGTGCTGGAAGCATTTCCCCAATATGCCCAGGAATACAACCAGATCATTGGTCGAAGCTACCAGGCTGTAGAGCACTGGTTCATGGAAGACGCTCAGATCGCTTT
>QMPS01000151.1 GCA_003648675.1 Aquificota bacterium | reverse complement strand
CCACTCATCTTGTATTGCCAGAGACTTAGGGTTGGGGAGGGTTGAAAGGTGTCTCCGACCGGCCATTTTTTTGTTGACAACCCCTTTCGGGTGTGCTCAACTGCGGCCAGCTTTAGGGAGAAAGGAGAGTTTTTGGAACACCGGAAGTACATTTCTTCTGATTCCCCCCTAAAAACTATCTGGGTAGGGTGGGATCTGTACCAAAGCAAGGAGGAGAAAGTAGCATGAAGTACACAGGAACAGTGAAATGGTTTAACGACAGCAAGGGTTACGGGTTTATCACCCGGGACGATACAGGCACCGATGTGTTTGTGCACTACACGGCTATCCAGGAGGATGGTTTCCGCTCTCTCACAGAGGGAGAGAAGGTGGAGTTTGAGATCGTCGAGGGCGTGAAAGGCCCTCAGGCCTCCAACGTTCAGAAGCTGTAAAACTAAGGAGAGGTGGAAGGAGGCGAACCGGAGCCGGTGAGGTTTGCCTCCTCTCCTTTCTCCCTCCCCTTCTAAAAGAGGAGAATCTAAAAGCGCTGCAGTTACCCTCGCCTCTTTTATCCCCCAGGGAGTTTTCTAGTGGGTTGTGGTGCAAAAACTTAGGAGGAAAGTAGCATGAAGTACACAGGAACAGTGAAATGGTTTAACGACAGTAAGGGTTATGGATTTATCACCCGGGACGATACAGGCACTGATGTGTTTGTACATTATACGGCCATCCAGGACGATGGCTTTCGCTCCCTAGCCGAGGGTGAAGAGGTGGAGTTTGAGGTGGTGGAGGGCATGAAAGGTCCCCAGGCCTCCAATGTTTTGAAGCGCTAGCCCGAGTTAGACCGTTAGAGGCGGGCCCGAAGGGCCCGCCTTTTTTGTGGTTTTCTGTCTTTCGAGTTGGAGAAGATCAGGGTCTTTTATTTGGAGGGCGGGGACCGTCTTCTTCCATCCTTGCTTTCCCCTTTTCCTTTAATTAAGTAAGGCCCCATCAAGGGGGTGAGGACATGGGCGGATTGTTGGTTGCCATAATTCTTTTAGGCGTTCTTATCTTCATTCACGAGTTGGGCCATTTCCTGGCAGCTAGGATGCTGGGTGTGGGAGTGGAGCGTTTTTCCATCGGCTTTGGGCCCAAACTGTGGAGTGTGAAGCGGGGAGACACGGAGTACGTGTTGGCCCTTGTTCCCCTCGGGGGGTACGTAAAGCTGTTGGGAGAGGACCCCGAAGAAGCGGTGGAGGAGGTGGACCGGGAGCGGTCCTTTTCTCATAAGCCTTTATGGGTCAGGACGACGGTGGTCGCAGCGGGTCCTTTCTTCAATCTCCTATTTGCAGTGGTGGTTATGACCGGGGTCTATCTCTGGGGGGTGCCCATTCTGAAACCTGTGGTGGGGCAGGTGGTGGCCGGCTCTCCTGCCGAAAGGGCGGGCTTGAAGGCTGGGGACTTCATCGTTTCCATTGAAGGTAAGAAGATAGAGTCTTGGGGAGACTTGGCGGCAGTTGTCCAGAAAAATCCAGGCAAACCCCTCAAGGTGGTGGTGAAGAGAGAAGGTGAGCAGGTGACCCTCACTGTGGTGCCCAAGCCCCAGGAAGCTCGGACCATCTTTGGGGAGAAGAGAATAGTGGGTAAAGTAGGCATCGTGGCAGCGGGCACATACAGGATAGAACGGGCAAATCCCTTTATGGCTTTGGTGAGGGGGGTGGAGTATACGGTGAATATGGTTTACCTCACTTTGGTGGGCATTGTGAAGATCCTTCAGAGGGTGGTGCCTGCCAAGAGTGTGGGGGGGCCTATTCTTATAGTTCAGATGGCCAGCAAGCAGGTGAAGTCGGGGCTCATCAACCTCCTCACCTTCATGGCCTTCATTAGCATCAATCTGGGGATCATAAACCTCTTCCCCATTCCTATTCTGGATGGGGGGCACCTCCTTTTCTTCACCATTGAAGGTGTTCGGGGTAAACCTGTGAGCACCAGGACCAGGGAAGTGGCCCAGCAAGTGGGCCTGGCCATCATTATAGCCATCATGGTCCTGGCCTTTTACAACGATATTGGTCGCCTTATAGGAAGGGGGAAGTGAAGCCTCTTGATCGCCTCAGGCCTTTTCTCCCTTTGCTGGAGCGGCCTTCCCGCTACCTTAACCAGGAAATCAACACCCGCTGCAAAGAATGGGAGGGGGCTGTGTATCGGGTCCTCCTTCTCTTTCCTGACACCTACGAGGTTGGTATGTCCCATTTGGGGCTGCGCATTATTTACCACATCCTCAACGACCAGGAAGGGGTTTTGGCCGACCGGACCTATTTACCCTGGCGTGATGCTCTGGAGGTCATGGAGAGGGAGGGTATTCCCCTGTGGGGATTGGAGACGGGTAGACCTTTGAAGGATTTTCACCTGTTGGAGGTCTCCTTTCAGCAGGAGTTAGCCTATACCAACCTTTTGAAAGCCTTAGACGTTTCGGGTGTGCCCCTCCTGGCCTCTCAGAGGAGGGAGGAAGACCCCATTGTCATGGTGGGGGGGGCAGCTACGGTGAATCCTGTGCCTTTTGCCCCCTTTGTGGACCTGGTCTTTGTGGGGGAATCGGAGGAGGCCCAGGTGGAGATAGCTCAGCTCATGGTGGATGCCCTGGTTCGGGGGGCCTCCCGGGAGGAGCGGGTGGATCTCCTCAGCACCGTGGAAGGGGTGTGGTGTCCGGCCAAGGGTGGACGGGTGAGGCGCCGGATAGTTTTGGATCTGGAAAAAGCCCCTTCTCCCACCAAGATACTCATGTCTCCCACGGCCATAGTCCATGACCGGGTAACCGTGGAGATCATGCGGGGCTGTAGTCGTGGGTGCCGCTTCTGTCAGGCGGGCTTCCAGTATCGTCCCGTTCGAGAAAGGAGTGTGGCTCGGATCATGGAACTGGCCCGGGAGGGACTGGCGTCTACGGGCTACGATGAGGTCTCCCTCCTTTCTCTGTCGGCCACGGATCACTCGGGCATCCATGCCATCATCAGGGCGTTCATGGAGGCGGGAGAGAGTTCCTTCGTTTCTTTGTCCCTTCCCTCTCTGAGGTCGGGTACCCTTACTGAGGAACTCATACGGGAGATCCGGCGGGTGAGGAAAACGGGGTTCACCATGGCCCCCGAGGCAGGCACCCAGCGTCTCCGGGATGTCATCAATAAAAACATCACCACCCAGGAGATCATGGAAACAGTGGAGAAGGTCTTCTCGGCGGGCTGGGATTTGATGAAGCTCTACTTCATGATAGGCCTGCCCACGGAGACCCGGGAGGATCTGGAAGGCATAGCCCATCTTGTAGATGAGATCGTGGCCCTGGCCCGACGGGTTTCCCAGCGTAAACCTCGGCTCCACGTTTCAGTGTCGCCCTTTGTGCCAAAGCCCCATACCCCTTTCCAGTGGGAGCCCCAAGATACTCAGGAGACCTTCGATGAGAAGATCCGCTTTTTGAGGGGCCTCATATCCACTCGTCGAAGGGCTCCCAGGAGGCGTAGAGGTTCCTGGAGTGGGGTGGAGCTCAGCTTCCACAATCCCCGCCAGAGCCTCATAGAGGCCCTCATGTCCAGGGGAGGAGAAGAGGCCCAGGCCCTTCTCCTGGAAGCCTACAAGCGGGGTGCTCTCTTCGACCAGTGGGGGGAGGTCTTCGACTTTCGCATTTGGCAAGAGGCTATGGAAGCGGTAGGTATGGACCTGAGTAATGTTCTTTACCGTACCCGAGGCCGGGATGAGCCCTTTCCCTGGGACTTTGTGGATATGGGCTTCACCCGGGAGTTCCTCTGGCAGGAACGCCAGCGGGCCCTGAAAGGTGAGACTACCCCGGACTGTAGGGAGGTGTGCGTGGGGTGTGGCCTGTGTGACCAAGAGAT